>JAUXCK010000119.1 GCA_030618925.1 Desulfobacteraceae bacterium | reverse complement strand
TCCGCCATCCGCCCGAAATGACGCCCGTGACCAACCAGTGGCTCAACTCATACAGGCGACTGGTCCCCGGGTATGAGGCACCGGTGTATGTATCATGGGCGAACAGGAACAGATCTGCGATGGTCCGGGTGCCCATGTATAAACCGGGAAAGGAAACAGCGACACGGGTTGAGTTCAGATCACCGGACCCGGCATGTAATCCCTACCTTGCATTTGCAGTGATGCTGGGTGCGGGTATGGAGGGCATAGAAAAAAAATATGAACTGCCTGAGCCCATTGAGCAGGATATCTATGAAATGAATCCAGCTGAACGAAAATCCCACGGGATAATTGATTTGCCGGGGAATTTATATGCAGCCATACGGGAAACCGAAAAGAGCGAGCTGGTAAAAAAGATCCTCGGGGATCATATATTCTATAAATTTATCGAAAATAAAAAAATTGAATGGGACCGGTATCGTACACATGTGAGCCAGTTTGAAATTGAAGAATATCTACCCAAATTATAACCCATTTGAAAAAATAATATCGTTCGGGTCTATTTCACAAGTCGAAACGATCAAGAGACATCAATTTTTAAATATAAAATAAAAGGAGGCATCCATGGGGGGGATTTTTGGCGTTGTTGAAAGGGAAGATTGTGTTTTGGACCTTTTTTATGGGACTGATTATCTTTCACATCTGGGTACGAAAAGGGGCGGGCTTGCGGTATTGAATTCGAACGGTTTCTCAAGATCGATTCATAATATTGAAAATTCTTATTTTAGAACCAAGTTTGAGCCCGAACTTCCCCAATTCCATGGTGACAAAGGGATCGGGGTGATCAGTGATAATGATGGTCAGCCAATGCTGATCAGCTCTCATTTGGGATCATTTGGTATTGTTACCGTTGCCAAGATAAACAATATAGCTGAGCTGGCAGACATATCGTTTAGCAAAAAAAGGCATTTTTCAGAGACAAGCCAGATCGGTATCAATCCAACGGAGCTGGTGGCAACGCTCATCAGTGAAAAAGACAGCTTTGAGGAAGGCATACAGCATGTTCTGGAATCCATTAAAGGGTCGTGCTCCATGCTTTTGCTTACGGAAAAAGGCATTTATGCCGCACGGGATAAATTGGGCAGGACACCCCTTGTCATCGGCAAAAAGGAGGGGGGGTACGCAGTCTCCTCTGAAACATGCGCTTTTCCAAATCTCGGCTTTGATACGGACAAATACTTGGGTCCGGGTGAGATTGTGTTAATCGAAAAAGATGGGGTTAAACAGCTGCGGAAACCGGGTGACAGGATGCAGGTCTGTTCTTTTTTGTGGGTGTATTACGGGTATCCTGCGTCGAGCTATGAAGATATCAATGTGGAAAAGGTGCGATACGGATGCGGCAGCGCACTCGCCAGAAATGATGATGTCGACATTGACTTTGTTGCCGGAATTCCTGACTCAGGCATCGGCCATGCCCTGGGGTATGCAAATGAAAAAAATATTTCTTACAAGAGGCCGTTCGTTAAATATACACCCACCTGGCCCAGAAGCTTTATGCCTCAAAATCAAAAAGTGCGGGACCTCGTCGCAAGGATGAAACTGATTCCGGTAAAAGAATTCATAAAGGGGCAAAAGATCCTTTTTTGTGAGGATTCGATTGTCAGGGGAACCCAGCTTCAGGATACGATTCAAATTTTATTTGACTGTGGTGCGCTGGAGGTTCATATGCGGCCCGCCTGTCCCACTTTGATTTTTCCATGTGAATTTTTGAATTTTTCAACGTCTCAGTCAACACTGGACCTTGCGGGAAGAAGGGCAATCAAGGCCATCGAAGGGCAGGAGGATAAATATCTGGATGAGTATGCCCGGGCGGGGTCAGAGAAAAATTTGGCCATGATTGATAATATACGGCAGAGACTGAAGCTGACTTCCTTAAAATTTCAAAAGCTGGATGACCTGGTTGAGGCGATCGGGTTGCCCAAAGAAAAATTGTGCACACATTGCTGGGATGGGACGAGTTATTTTTAAAATCAAAATTTGAGTAAAAACACGAACTTGTTTTTTCGCGAGTCCTGAAATCCGCATGTTTTTTTAACCGGTTTGAGCATTGCCATGCAGATGCATGACCAACCTGAAGAATTTCTTGAATCATTGGGTGTTGAACTTCCGGATGATCCGTCTGTCAAAACGGCCTTGAAACAGGTTTTTGGTTTCAGTGAGTTTGTTGCCAGGACCTGCCAGCGTTATCCCGAACTGCTGGATGATCTGTTGAAAAGCCGGGATCTCCAAAAAAAATATTCACCAGATGAGTTTTCCGGGCGCCTCAATGATATCCTCGGAGGGGTATCTACCGGCAGCGAACTTGCTTCCCTTCTCAGGCGGTATCGAAACCGCGAAATGGTGCGAATCGCCTGGCGTGATCTTGCAGGATGGGCAGACCTTTCAGAAACCATGGCCGATCTTTCCGCCCTGGCCGATACCTGCATTGAAAATACCTTTTCACTCCTCCACAAGTGGCAGATCAAAAAATACGGCGTCCCCGTCGGGGCCGATGGCTCGCATCAGAAAATTGTTATACTGGGCCTTGGCAAACTGGGTGCCCGGGAACTTAATTTTTCATCAGATGTGGACTTGATGTTTGCATACCCTGAAACCGGGCAAACCCGGGGGGATGGCGATCAAGTTGAAAATGAAGCGTTTTTTACACGTCTTTCCCGCAGCTTTTTAAAACTGTTCAGTGACGCTTCAGGGGAGGGGGTCCTTTTTCGTGTGGATCTGAGGCTCAGGCCATTTGGTGAAAACGGCCCCCTGGTGATGAGTTTTAATGCCACAGAGGAATACTATGAGGCCCAGGGGAGGGAATGGGAGCGGTATGCCCTGATCAAGGCCCGGGTTGTGGGCGGAGACAAACAAGCCGGCCATACCCTGTTAAAGCGTCTCAAACCGTTTGTGTATCGGCGTTATCTGGATTATGGCATGTTTGAGTCTTTGAGGGATATGAAAATGGGCATCGCCCTTGAAGTGAAGCGAAAAGGTCTGAAAGACAACATTAAACTGGGTGCCGGAGGAATACGCGAGATTGAATTTTTCGGTCAGGTGTTTCAGCTAATCCGGGGCGGGGTTGATCCGGACCTGCAGGAGCCGGCTATTTTAAAAGTATTAAAGATGCTTGCCCGAAAAAAGATTATCACACAGGTCACTTGCGAAGAACTGGTGGGGGCCTATTATTTTTTACGCACCACTGAACATCGGTTGCAGGAGTTTGATGACCGGCAGACCCACACGTTGCCGGCTGATTCAACAAGGAGATCCCTTCTGGCGCAATCCCTCGGTTTCAACAGCTGGGGTGATTTTATCCGGGAACTTGGCATTCACATGCGGCAGGTACATTATCACTTCACCCAGGTTCTTGCAAAAGAGTCTTCCAGCCGGGAAGACAGCAGAGCAGAAAAAGAAATGGATGGGATATGGCAGGATTTTCTGTAAGAAAAACAAAAGGAAAAAGTCCTGTTGGCTGCCGGATATAAAAAACCTGCCGAGGTATTAGGGCTGCTTGACCGCCTCAAAAATGATCATGCAACCCGTGCTTTGAGCCATGAGGGACGCCGGCGTCTTGACAGGTTGATACCCCATGTCATTCGAAAAGCGGGCCTGTCGGAACAACCGGAAATGTCGTTTAAACGGATTCTGGATTTGATAAAAGCAATTGAGCAGCGGACATCTTATCTTGCCCTGTTTCTTGAAAATCCAGATACGCTTGATCATTTGCTAAAACTGTCTGATGCCGGCCCATGGATCGTTTCTTTTTTATCCCGCCATCCGGTTCTCCTGGATGAGCTTCTGGATGCTCGGACCCTGTATCGGCCCCCTTCGAGGCAGGCGCTTGAACAGGAATTGGAAAAAAGGTTTGAATCTGTTCCTGAGGAGGATCTGGAGTATCAGATTGAAGCACTTTGTATTTTTAAGCAGGTGAATACCCTGCGGGTTGCGGCTGCTGACGTGGGGATTTCCTACCCCTTGATGCGCGTCAGCGATCATCTTTCAGATATCGCGGAGCTGGTGATCGGTAAAGTCCTTGATCTCTCATGGGCTCATCTTGCAGAGAAAAACGGGGTTCCAGAATGCGTTTTGCCAGGAAGTGTTTTACCAGGAAGTGTTTTAAAAGATAAAACCTGTGAGAAGGGATTTGCAGTGATTTCATACGGAAAACTTGGGGGTATTGAGCTCGGGTATGGTTCTGACCTGGACCTGGTCTTTCTGCATGCTGCGTCTGACGGACAGACATCAGGGGAGAACATTCATTCCATAGCCAACGGGCATTTTTATTCACGTCTCGGGCAGCGGATAATTCATACCCTGACAACCCATACCCGGGCCGGCAGATTGTATGATACGGATATGAGGCTGCGTCCCAGCGGCAGTTCGGGTCCTTTGGTCAGCCATGTCCGGGCCTATAGAGATTACCTGGATGAAGAAGCCTGGATCTGGGAGCACCAGGCCCTTGTCCGGGCCAGAGTCATATGCGGGGATCAGGCAATCGCCGAATGTTTTAACCAGACCAAAAAATATATTCTATGCCGCTCCCGTGACAAGATCAAACTCCGGGAAGAAATCATCAGTATGCGTGACCGCATGCGACAAGAGCATGACAGCGCCCAACCGGGTGATTTCAACATCAAGCAGGGCAGGGGCGGGATCGTGGATATTGAGTTTCTGGTTCAGTATCTTGTGCTTCTGAATGCGGTTAACCATAATGAACTGGTTCAATGGTCCGATAATATCAGGCAGCTTGAGGCCCTGGCAGATGCCGGGATTCTGAGTCGTGAAAACTCTCAATTCTTAAAAGATGCCTACCTGACCTTTCGTGGGGAAGTCCACCGGTTGAGCCTGCAGGAAAAGCCGGCTCAGATTCCGGAAGAGACATTTCAGGATCTGCGGGAAAATGTGAAAAAGATCTGGAATCGGTTTATGGAAGAGTAGCGGGTTCGCCGCTGTTCGGACAAGCACCCCGCCAGAAACTATACAGGCGGGGCGCCGGGGGGGCGGGTTAAATATCGTAGTAAAGAAAGAACTCATGAGGGTGCGGGCGGAGTTTGACGGCATTAACTTCATTTTCAGTTTTATATTCAATCCATTTCTCGATAACATCCTTTGTAAATACATCCCCCTTGAGCAGGAACTCGGAATCAGATTCAAGTGCTGCGAGCGCTTCCTCCAGAGAACCGGGTGCGGAGTCAATTTCTGCAAGCACTTCAGGGGGCAGGTCATAAATATTTTTGTCCAGCGGGTCACCGGGATCGATCTTGTTTTCTATTCCATCCAGTACAGCCATAAGCAGGGCTGAAAATGCGAGGTACCCGTTACAGGACGGGTCCGGTGTGCGGAATTCTATTCGTTTGGCCTTTGGCGATGCGGAGTACATGGGAATACGAACGGCCGCGCTGCGGTTTCTGCTGGAGTAAGCCAGGTTCACGGGGGCTTCAAACCCCGGGACCAGCCTTTTATAGGAATTGGTCGTTGGGTTTGTGAATGCGCACAGCGCACTGCAATGCTTCAGGATCCCGCCAATACCATATAAGGCTTCCTGAGAGATTCCGGCATATTTGTCACCGGCAAAAAGTGGTTTTCCTTCTTTCCAGATGCTGATATGGGTATGCATTCCTGTTCCGTTGTCTTCAAAGATCGGTTTTGGCATGAAGGTGACGGTATGCCCGTGGCGATAGGCGACATTTTTCAATACATATTTAAACCAGGCAAGCTGATCACTCATTTGCAGCAGGGGCTTGAATCTCATATCGATTTCAGCCTGTCCCGCTGTTGCAACCTCGTGATGATGGCACTCCACATCAATGCCCAGCGATTCAAGGGTCAGAAGCATTTCTGTCCGCAGGTCCTGAAACTTATCCATGGGTGGAACAGGGAAATACCCTTCCTTATGCCTGGGTTTATACCCGAGGTTGGGATCTTCCTCCCTGCCGGAATTCCAGATCCCCTCGACTGAATCTATTTCGTAAAAAGCGATATTTTTTTGGGATTCAAATCGGACACTGTCAAAAATAAAGAATTCAGCCTCAGGTCCGAAGTAGGCCGTGTCCCCAATTCCGGTTCTGGCAAGATACGCTTCTGCCTTTTTTGTGATGTTGCGTGGATCACGGGTATAGGCCTCGTGTGTAATCGGATCGACAATGTCTCCGATCATGACCAGTGTGGGTTCTTTGTAAAACGGGTCCATTTTTGCAGTGCCGGGGTCCGGCACCACCAGCATATCGCTGGCGTCAATCGGCTGCCAGCCCCGGATACTCGAACCGTCAAAGCCGTATCCATCTTCAAAACTGGATTCATCCAACTCGCTGATGGGTACTGTTAAATGCTGCCATACGCCTGGAAAATCCATAAAGCGCAGGTCAAGTACTTTTGTCTTGTTTTCTTTTGCCATTTCTAAGACTTCTTTTGGTGTCATGAATAGTTCTCCCTGATATAAAAATATTTGATACCGTATAACCTAAAATAAGAAAAGTGGATATGAATCCGGATTTTTCCCAAAGCAGGTGAGATCGTCAATCTTCTCAATCTTGTTCCCTCTCAGTATAGCGTAAAGTGTTCTCTCAACCCCGATACCCCCTCCAAAGGTATCTGGAAAGAACGGTCTGCCCTGGTCACTTTTCATGTGAACTGCCGTCAGAAACGGGCCGTATCCTCCCAGTTCTTTCATATTGGCGAGCATCCCATTTTCAAATATCGGCCTTTCGGGAATTATTTTGTTGTCGATGAGCCTCTCGATTATCGGTTCATAGAGCCACTCCCTAATGGCACCGGATAGAATTTCGAGGGCAGGTGAATATTTTCCTGTTTCTCTGACAAGTGTTTTGGCGCAGATATCATAGTTATAGACCATGTCGGAGGTGAATGATGTCATTGGTTTTTTACTGCCGTCCGGAAGAATATACGGGTAAATGAGGTCATAGTTTTCTCTCATCAGGCCGACCACCCAGAAAAACTGAGACGACGTCTCCTCGCCTGCCTTTGCTTCTGCTTCTGCTTTTCCATATTTCTTGAGGATGTCATCGAATCTGAAACGGGGAAATGGCTGTTCGGGTATTTCAATTGCAACACCTAGCAGTTTAAGCTCCTCCTCATTTTTTTCCGCTATTGCCGTTGTTGCTGTAATGATCAGGCGTTCAAAAAAATCAAGGGCCTTTTCCATGTCCTCCTTTAAGATCTTGGTGACTGCGCCCGAATTATTTTTATATTCTTCAAAATCAATCCCCCGGTTTCGTTTAATCTCTATATCGATCTGGGAGAAATCAATGAGATATTTTCCCCTTTGTTTCATCAAGGGGCTTTCTATCTCCAGTCTGATATTCGGCGAATCGACAAATATGCCTTTTAACCTCGGATTGTAGCAAGCCAGAAATTTGCTATAGATCATAGAGTGCGTGGTGACATAGGGGATGCCTTTGAAACTCACGGTTGGGACATGCTCAACATCATGGGCCAAAGGATCTGTCAGAGGGCTCATCTGTATCCTTTCCAGGTTGAGAAGGCCTTCATTAACCAGGAAATTATGAATGGCCGTTACCATTGTCGTCCTGATGGACATGGCGGCAAAGAGGTTTTCACCTAACCATTTGTTGATATAGTTGTCCCTGATAAACTCTTCAAAACTTGA
>JAUXCK010000115.1 GCA_030618925.1 Desulfobacteraceae bacterium | reverse complement strand
GGATTTTTCCTCTTGCTTCATACGCACCGGCCCTAAGATCTTCTTCGATCAGTTGAAAAGCCATATTATATGCCTTAACAGACATGAGCACATCAGGGAGGAAATAATCCCCGTCCTTGAACAGGCCGCCCACGATATCAAGGGCCGGCAGCAGGGCATTGTTTAAAATATCTGCTGCAGATATGCCGGTATCCACACATTTTTCAGTAAGAGAACCTGTATCGTTGAACTGCATTTTCACTACCGCGTTTTTCAATGCCTCAATGGTTTGCTGTGACATGGCGCCTCCTTTTCATGGCAGATGAATTTCGACAATCAGGATTCCCATTCAGCTGCTTCGAAATCCTCAATGGTTCGGTTTAACACCCTATCAACAAAATCATCTATTTCCTTGTCTAATGCGGGATCGAGTTGTTTGGGCTCATGCCTGGCCAGGATACGCTTTGCTTCCTCCCTGGCGTTTTCCAGCATCTCTTTACTGCCGTTTTTTTTCCATATTTCACGGGCGTCACGGTTTGAAATTTTTGGAATAAAGTGCTCCCGCCTAAAATTCATCTGGGTATGTTCTTCCATCAGGTAATTTCCGGCAGGGCCGACCCTCTTGATCACGTCAAGGGCCAGACTCGTGTCGTTCACCTCGATCCCCCTTGCCATACGCTCGACCATTCCGATGATTTCATTGTCAATCACCGCCAGTTCATGGGCACCTGCCAGGGTCGACTCTATGGTGCCGACGCAGGTAATATAGTTTGCGCCGCCCAGAGCGGCCTGTATCATGGACTGTTGCCTTTCAATCCCGCACTGGATATCCATGGTTTTTGCTTCTGTGGCTCCGGCAACAGCCCGGCACGGGATGTCATAAAAATGCGCAAGCTGGGCAGAGGCAGCAGTGATTATCCCGGTTTCCACTGAACCCAGGGCAACCGTTCCCCTCCTCATCTCCGCGATGGTTGAAACTGTGCCGTACATGACGGGTGTTCCTGCGTTAACCACCTGGGCCATCACAATATGGGCAATGATTTCCGCGTTATGTTGGACCAGCAGCCCGGCCAGGGTTACCGGTGCGGTAGTGCCGGCCATTGCCTCAGGAGACATGAGCGCCGGTTGACCGTATTCGGCAAGAATCATCAGGCCTTCCAGCTGGATATGGGCAGTCGCAAGTGGGCTGTGAATGCTGACGATGGTGATAAACGGGTGTTTGTTTTGGATCTGTTCACTGCCGCCCATGACCAGTGATGTCATCTCCATCATATCAGTGGTGGCCATCACTCCGTAGGCTCCCATTCCAAAGGATTTTGTGCAGTTCTTTGCCCAGCTGCGGATGCCTTCAACGTGAATGCTTTGCATGGGGATGTCATGAGGCCAGATATCCATCTGATTGGAGACGATATTATCAAGGTGATCAAAAAGGACCAGGTGATCGACCTGATCCTTTAAAGTGGCCTGCCGGTACTCTCCACTCCAGAGATCAATCATGTTGATGGCCGTGCCAAGACCCCCGTAAACCCGGGTGTCCGGGTTTATGATCCATTGTTTTTCCGGATCAGCCCCGCACAGGGTAAATTCACGGGGCGCCTTTTTTAAATAGCCTTCCACGATATTGGATGGAAATTTAACAACCTTGGTTGCATCATCCACACGGCATCCCAGATCCTGAAGCATGTGTCTCATTTTTTGGACTTCTACCCGGATCCCCACCTCATCCAGAATTTCGAGGCTGTGCTGATGAATCAGCTCGATTTCCGTCTTGCTGAGTACCTGATATGAACTGCTTTTCATGGTAAACTCTCCTGACTGCATAACGTTTAGGTTGGTGTGGTATCACAGAAACAGGTTAACACTATGCAAGATATGAAGGAGTGGCTTCCAGCCACGATTGGTGAGTTGAAAGATCGGTGAACTGAACAATGATGTCCTTCCCCCGCTATAAAAAAGCGGGATCTCCCACATTTTTTACCTTCACCCCGGGACACGATCAAGGGCCTGTGCCAAATCTTCAATAATATCGTCTGAATCCTCGATGCCCACGCTGAATCGGAATACACCGTCTCCCATGATTTCTGTGTATTTTTGTTTCTGCCTGTCGTCAAAAACCACCATGTCTTCGAAAAAAAATGCTGTGGGGAGATAATAGATGAGGCTTTGATCATGGCCCAGAGACACGGCATGTTTTATGAGCCTGAGGCGCTTGATGAAATCAAAGTTTTCCATTAATTCGGCACCCAGGCTGAAATTCAACATGCCGGAAAAAGAAGTCATCTGGGTCTTTGCAAGGTCATGTTGAGGATGCGAGGGCAGTCCAGGGTACCTTACCCGTTCGATCTTTTCGTGAGACTCAAGGAATTGGGCCACTTTCATGGCATTATCGGAATGTTTCTTCATCCGCAACGGCAGCGTCACAAGCCCTCTCATGGTGAGCCATGCATTAAACGGACTGGCGCAGGCCCCAAGGTGAACAACCCCGTATTCACGGACATCGGCCAGAAATTTTTTGCTCCCCATGACGGCACCCCCAAGGGCGTCGCCGTGCCCATTTAAATACTTAGTGGTACTGTGGATCACGACATCCGCCCCAAGGTTGATGCAGGGCTGGGTGATCAAACCAGACCAGGTGCTGTCCACCACGAGCGTGGCCCCGACCTCATGGGCCAGGCCGGCGATTGTCTTGATGTCGCAGATGGAAACAAGGGGGTTTGCCGGTGTTTCGATATAAACAATTTTTGTTTCCCTCCTTAACGCTTTTTTTACCGCATCTATGTTTGAGGCGTCCACCAGGCTGACATTGATGTCGAAACGGGGCAGATGAAAACCGAACAGCTTTTGGGTCCCGGTATAGCACAACTCAGAAGCCACAATGTGATCCCCGGAATTGAGAAGGGTAAAAAGCACTGCTGACACAGCCCCCATGCCGCTTGCTGTGAATACACAGTCCTCGCTTTCTTCCAGTACCGCCAGCCGTTCTTCAAGGTGTCTCGGGGTTGCGCTGTGCTCCCGTGTATATTGAAATTTATCCAGGTGATCCCATGAAAAAACTTTGAGCAATTCCTCAATATCTGTAGACAGCTCAAAAGAGTTGGCCATGTGAATGGGCCGCCGAATCGCTTTTGTGTCTGTATCTGTTCCTTCACCTGTGTGCACACAGAGCGTGTCAAGACCCCATTTATCTTGTTTTTTTCCTCCCAAAACAACCCTCCTTAACGCGATATTCCAGATGCGCCGGATCCCCCGCTAAAGCGGGGAATCTGCCTGCTCTGTGAAGCGTGAGGCCCATTTCAATGTGCAGAATCCCGGTTCACTTGGCAGAAGCACATCTCGATGGGCAGGCTGCCTCAATCCTGTCATGCGGGTGCCCTTTTTTGGATCCTTGGCCCTTTGCCATGATGAATTTGATATCCTTAAGTGGACCCCATGTCAAGGCCGATTTAGATCAAATCTAAGCCACCGGGAATCTTCGACATCTTTCGCTGGTGATACTGCATCTCCACCAGATAGTCACCCCGTGGAAGCGATCTCCTCAAGAATTCCACGGAATAATTTGTATTGTGCGAAATGGACATTGTGCCGTGGCCTGTCATTAAGGCAGGGGAGGTAGTGACCTTGTTTGAGGAGAGGGGCAATCGTTTTTTCCACCTTTCGGCGCATGCTGTCCCCTGTCAGGCTCAGCACGCCTGAATCAATTCCGCCGATCAGGGCTATTTCCGGCCCAAAGGTGCTTCGGAGGGCTGAATATTCCATCCCCGGGCTCTGGATATTGCTTATCCAAAGGCCGTTGATGCCGGCCTTGATCAGGGGGGGCAAGAGTATGGACAGATCGCCCCCGGTGGTGCAGAAGATTCGGAGCGGCACATGAAATTTTTTCAGCAGATCCAGCACTTTCCTGTAGCCGGGCATTGAAAAGCGTTCGAACATGTCAGGCGAGACCACCGGTCCGTTGGTGGAGGCGATGGGTTCGTATAAAGTGGCATAGTCGACCTGTACCTTTGAGAGAACCCGCTCAAGGCACACACAATAGAAATCCGTGGTTCTGTTGACCAGGTCCTCCACCATTTCCGGCGTGTCAATCATGGCGTAGCAGGCAGTTAAAAAAGATTTCCAGTCTCCCACGCCGAGCATCTGCAGAAGTCCGCCGCCTGTGGCATCAACGTATAAGACACGGCCTTCATGGGAGAGGCGCTTGCCGTGCTCAGAAAAATCATCCGAGGTGCGGGTGGGTTCGTCAGGGTCATAGTGCCGGGCAAAAGAAGACGGATCCGAAAGCAGGTCAGCTGCATTATGGAAAAACGGATAACTGCGGAGAATGGGCCCCACGGTATGATGGGTCTCCAGGTTGAAAAATTCCGCCACAGACTTCCCGGGCGGAAGACCTTGTTTATGCCATTTCTCGAGGGTGTCATCATCAGGCCCGAGATCGAAATAGGGAAACCGGTCTGCACCGTCTCCTAAAAGGGTTTTCATGAATCGCTGTTTTTGGTTCACCATACGCATGACCACTTTTTAGTTACGCAGAAAACAAAAATATACAGCAACCCCGAACAAAACGTTCATATCCGGGAGTCGATAATCAGGATGGTATTGCCGGGTTGGAGTATATGGGAGTTATGTTTTTTTGTCAATTATGGCGCTCAGGGTAAAATGAGGCCGCAGAATAGAGTGAAATCCATTTGACAGGCTTATCCGTCTGATAATATGGTGATTCGTATAATCTTGTTCTGATTGGGTAGAAAATAAAGGAAATTCAGTCATGGCGCATCTGAAAAATGTTATGGATATTTTTAAACTGCTTGAACAATCAAACTGCAGGGAGTGTAACGAGACCACATGCCTGGCGTTTTCCGCTGCAGTGTTCAAGGGGCAAAAACAGCTCCATGACTGCCCCCGTCTTGACAGTAAAATCATTGAGCAGTATGGCGGTGGGGTGGTTGAAAGGCAGAAGAGCGTTGAACAGGAGCAGGATGATCTCATGGCGCTGATGAAAGGAAAAATTTCTTCCATTGATCTTTCTTCAGCAGCACAGAGGGTGGGGGCAGTATATTCTGACAATAAATTGACGATTAAAATTCTGGGAAAGGATTTTAGTGTTGATGTGGATGGGAATATTAAAACGGACATTCATGTCCACCCATGGGTCGTACTCCCCGTATTCAGCTATATCATCGATGGCAGGGGCATGGATGTTTCCGGGAAATGGGTTCCGTTCAGGGAGTTGAAGAACGGCAAGACGTGGTACCGGCTTTTCGGGCAGAGATGTGAGAAGCCCTTGAAGTGGATTGCCGACACCTACACGGATCTCTTTGAGGATATGATTCACATCTTCAATGGAAAACCCGTTGAAAATCATTATGACGCGGACATTTCACTTGTCCTGCATCCCCTGCCAAAGGTTCCGATCCTCATTTGCTACTGGAAACCGGATGACGGACTCGAATCTGATCTCAATCTGTTTTTTGATTCCACGGCAGAAGACAATCTCAACATTGAATCTATTTATGCACTTGGCGCCGGTCTTGTGATGATGTTTGAAAAGATAAGTCTGCGCCACGGGTTAGAATAGCTTCAATACATCAGATGAGGCAGGAACAGGATAATCTGGGGGAACATCATCAGAATAATGATACCCACAATGACAGCGATGAGGAAAGGGAATATGCCCTTAAAGATGGATTCAAGGGGGACCTCTCCAATGACACTTCTGGCCACACCGAAAACCACATAGACATTGATCCCGACCGGAGGTGTGATCACCCCCATCTCGGTGACCATGACAATGATGATGCCAAACCAGATCGGGTCATACCCCAGCCCCATCACCAGTGGAAAAAATATTGGCACGGTAAGGGTGACAAAAGCAAGGGCATCCATGAAACAGCCGCCGATAAAATAGATAAAAATGATGATGGCCATGATGATGGGTGGCGGGAGGTCAAATCCACCCACCCAGGCCGCAATATTGAAAGGGATCCTCGTCACTGCGAGGAATTTTCCGAAAACTGTGGCCCCGGCGATCAGCATCATGACCATGCAGGATGTGTTAAGGGTTTCGTACAGGGATTTGACAAAGCCTTTCCATGTCAATTGTCTCTGAAAAAGGGATACCGTCAGCACGCCAAAACACCCTACTGCTGCAGCCTCCGTGGGTGTAAATATTCCAGCGAACAAGCCGCCGATGACCAGGATGAAAACAGCAATTGTCTCCACCGTGTCGGATAATGATTTTATCTTTTCTTTCCAGGAGAATTTTTCCCCGGGCGGTCCCTGCTCCGGGGCCAGGCTGCATTTAATATAAATTGAAATAATGAATAAAACGGTGACAAGGATTGCCGGGAATATGCCGGCAACAAATAACGCACCAATGGATTGACCGGTCAGTACGCCGTATACAATCAGAACCACACTGGGGGGCATGATCATTCCCAGTCCCCCGCCGGATGCCACAGCCCCTGTGGCCAGTTCGTCTGCATAATTGTACCGCTTCATCTCAGGCAGCCCCACAGTGGCCATGGTCGCAGCGGTTGCAGGGCTTGATCCGCACACCGCACCGAAGGCGGAGCATGCCGAAACCGTGGCCATTGCAAGCCCCCCCCTGGTGCTGCCGAGAAATTTATATCCGGTGTTGTAAAGCCTTTTGCTGATCCCGCTGTTGAAGGCCAGCTGGCCCATAAGAATGAAAAGCGGGATCGTTGTCAGCCCGTAGGAAGTAAAAACATCGTATACAGCCCTGGGGATCAGGTTGAGCCCACCTGTGCCGGAAATCACGATACTGAACCCCACAACGCCCACCATGGCCATGACATAGGCCACTGGCATCCGGGTCAAAAATATGGCGATCATTATGACAATGCCGATTATTCCGATGAGTGTGGGGCTCATTTCTCTTTCAGCTTTTTAAAATTGTTGATGAGGTCTTTAAGAATGGTCAGGCACAAAATAAGGCAGCAGAAAGAAGTCGTATAGATAATGATATATTCCGGGAGTTCCAGGGATATTGAGACTTCACCGGATGTCTGCATTGTGCGGGCATACACGGCCATTTGCCAGGTCAGGACCGCAATCAGACTCAGGCTCAGGAATCTGGTACAAATATCAATGGCCGTCCGGGTTTTTTTTGAAAACATCCGTACAATGATCTCCACACCCACGTGACCTTTATCTCTATCCGTAAACGGCAATGCCATGGCAACTGCCAGGGCGGCCATAAAACCCACGAGTTCCACTGAGCCCAGAATGGGATGGCGAAAGAAACGGCCCACAACATCAACACAGGTGAGAAGGGCCATGCCTGCCAGGCACAGGGCACCAATGGTTTTCATTTTCTCCATAACTTGTTCAAGAATCGTCCACATGGGTTTTATGGCCTGTTTTTCTGCTTTGGAATAGCGTCTAATCGTTTTTGAGAGCCGCTTTTATAAAATCAACATATTTTTCTGCATCATATCCTTTTTTCTTCTGATCTGTGATGTAAGTTTCAGCCACAGGCGCAACAGCCGCTGCCCATCTGGCCGCTTCCTTGCTGTCAAGGCCGATGATTGTGCCCCCCCTGCTCAGGAAAAATTCGATGCCCATAAGGTCGCTTTTATCCCAGGCTTCGCCATGCTTTACGGCCCACTCCCGGTTAATCTCTTCGATGGTTTTTTGGATATCAGAGGGAAATGCGTCCCATTTTTCTTTGTTCATCACCACAAAAAACGCAGTCGTGTACGCTGCGGGAAAAGCCGCAGTGGCATAATTGGTGACTTCACCCAGCCGCCAGCCTTTGTTGGCCTCAAAAGGAT
>JAUXCK010000074.1 GCA_030618925.1 Desulfobacteraceae bacterium | reverse complement strand
TTTGGCTCCCCAGCACGGATTTGAACCGCGGACCCAGTGGTTAACAGCCACTTGCTCTGCCGACTGAGCTACTGGGGATCAGTAAAACTTTAATAATTTAATAGAGATCCGGATAAATGTCAAGAAAAAATGATTCACTCCTTAAGGAAAGGAAATTTAATATAATTTATTGCTTTAATTCATCTATTTGTCACTCAAGACCTTTAATGAGAGTTCCAGGAGCTGCTCCCGGCTGGTGGTGGACGGCGCGTCTGTGAGAAGGCAGGCTGCCCGCTGGGTTTTTGGAAAAGCGATCACATCCCGGATAGAGCTCTGACCGCAAAGGAGCATCACCAGGCGGTCAAACCCGAATGCAAGTCCGCCATGGGGTGGGGCGCCTGAATCCAGCGCAGAAAGAAGAAAACCGAATTTCTCTTCATACTCCGCTTTTTCCATTCCAAGACCGGAAAGTACCTTTTCCTGAAGCGCCCTGTCATGGATACGGATACTCCCGCCTCCGATTTCCGATCCATTTAAGACCATATCATATGCGCGGGACCGGACAGACAGAGGGTCGGATGTTAACTTGTCAAAATCTTCATCAAGAGGCGCGGTAAAAGGGTGATGCAGCGCCTGGTATCGTTTTTCGGTCTCATCATACTCAAACATGGGAAATTGGGTGACCCACACAAACCTGAATTCGTTTTCATCGATGAGGCCTAATTTTTTTCCCAGATGGTTTCGGAGGTGGCCCAGGGCATCATTCACAATTTTCGGCTGATCGGCCACAAAAAAGACGAGGTCCCCGGGTTCCATTTGAATACGTTCGGTTAACGCTTCTTTTTCAGCGTCTGTAAAAAATTTGGCAATGGGGGACTGCCAGGAATCTTCTTTGACCTTGATCCAGGCAAGCCCTTTGGCCCGGTAAACAGTCACAAACTCACCGAGGTCATCGGTTTCTTTACGTGTAAAACCACTACATCCCTTGGCGTTTAAGGCTTTTACGATGCCTCCTTTTTTGACAACATTAGCGAACACTTTGAATCCGGATCCTTCCACAATATCAGAGACATCTTTCAATTCCAGATCAAACCTCAGATCCGGCTTGTCGAGCCCGAAGCGGCCCACAGCCTCATGATAGGGCAGCCGGTCAAAGGGCCGCTTGAGGTCCATGTCCAGAACATCCTTGAAAACAGCTGCCACCAAGCCTTCTGTCATGTTCATGATATCTTCTTCGCCGATAAATGACATTTCAATATCGATCTGGGTAAATTCCGGCTGCCGGTCGGCGCGGAGATCTTCATCCCGAAAACAGCGTACAATCTGATAATAGCGGTCGAACCCTGCGATCATCAGAAGCTGTTTAAAAAGCTGGGGGGATTGGGGCAACGCATAAAATAGTCCCAGGTTTACCCTTGAGGGCACCAGGTAATCCCTTGCGCCCTCGGGCGTGCTTTTGGTTAATACCGGTGTTTCAATATCAAGAAATCCGTTGGCGTTCAGATAGTGCCGGACCGATGCCGCTGCCTTGTGCCTGAGAATGATATTTTTTTGAAGCTCGGGACGCCTAAGGTCGATATGCCGGTGTTTCAGCCGTATGTCTTCAGACACATCCACGGAATTCTCAATCATGAAAGGCGGGGTTTGGGCCATGTTCAATATTTTCAGCTCTGTGACCAGCACCTCGATCTCGCCGGTTTTAAGATTGGGGTTAATCATGCCTTCAGGCCTGTGCTCTACTTTACCCCGGACGCCGAGAACAAACTCGCTTCGGATCATATGTGCTTTTTTATGGATCTCTTCGTCCACCAGTGGATTGAATACCACCTGGGTGATGCCTTCCCGGTCCCGTAAATCCACAAAGATGACCCCGCCATGATCCCGACGCCGCTGTACCCATCCCATGAGCACCACTTCACTGCCGATCTGTCCGGTACCCACTTCATTACAATGATGGGTTCTTCTCATTTCTCCAAGTGTGTCTGACAATGGGTCTGCTCCTTTACTTTTTTGTTTAAATCCCCCTGCTCTGCAGGTTGTGGCTTACCCAGGTGAGGGTTGCGTTTACACCTGATGTTTTTTTGCTTTGCCGGAAGGGTTAACGATCCTTCAGGAGGGCCTTCACATTCTCCACAAGGCCGTTTACAGAAATCGTTTTTTGCTCTTTTGTTGTCATATCCCGCAGGATAACGCTTCCCTGTTTCAGTTCATTTTCTCCCACAATCATGACATGGGCGGCATTAAGACGATTCGCACGTTTCATAAGACTTTTTAAACTTCTGCCTGAAAAATCGATTTCTGTTCGAATACCGGAAAGGCAAAGATCCGTCACCCACTCATATGCTGCTGCGATGCTCTCTTCCCCCATGGCGGCCACAAAGAGTTCCGGTTTTTCCTCAATCAATGTATTGTTCAGGGCGGTGATTTCAGCCAGGCGGTCGAACCCTATGGCAAAACCGATGGCCGGCTGGGCAGGCCCGCCCAGCGCTTTGACCAACCCATCATACCTGCCCCCGCCGGCTACAGCATTTTGAGCCCCGAGGGATCCTGTCAGAATTTCAAAAGCAGTGCGGGTGTAGTAGTCAAGCCCTCTTACCAGATGCTTATCTACCTTGAATGGAATTTTCTGTCTGTCGAGTGTATGCGTGACAATCTCAAAGTGCCTCCTGCAATCCGTGCACAGATAATCGAGAACAACAGGTGCGCCTGTCATGGCTTCACGGCAGGACGGCACTTTACAGTCCAGAACACGCATGGGATTCCGACCACTTCTGTTCCTGCAGTTTTCACAAAGCTGATCCCGTTTGGATGACAGAAATTCGGAAAGAGCGGCCTTGAATTCCGGGCGACAGGCCGGGCATCCGAGTGAATTAATGTGGGTGCTGACATCCGTGACAGACAACCTGTCAAAGAGTTTGACGAGCATAAGGATCAACTGGGCATCGATAAAAGGGGAGTCAACACCAAGCACCTCTGCATTAATCTGATAGAATTGCCTGTACCGCCCCTTTTGGGGCCTTTCTCTTCGAAACATGGGCCCGATGGTATACAGTTTCCGTACTGGATTTGCTGCATACATTTTATGCTGAATATAGGACCGCACAATTGATGCTGTGGCTTCCGGACGGAGTGTGATCAGGTCCCCCTTGCGGTCTGGAAAGGTGTACATTTCCTTTTCGACAATGTCAGTGTCCTCTCCGATGCTGCGCTTGAACAGCTCGGTCCGTTCCAGAATCGGCAGGCGGATCTCTTTAAACCCGAAATCCTGGAAAAGACTGCGGGAGATTCCTTCAATATGCTGCCACAAGGCAGATTCCTCAGGAAGTATATCCTTGAACCCTCTGATGAGTTGTATCATAAGTTATCAGTGCCTTAAAATAAAACCAAAATAATATCGTATAGACAGCCTTTAAGTCAACACCAATATTTTTCTTGACACTTTTTTTGAAAAAATATAGATTTGTTTGTAAAAATAAATAGTTAGTGTCCGTCTCCCCTGGTTGTCACCCCTCTGGTAAATGTCGACCCTGATGACCATTGTTTTAGATTGAGAAAGGAGTCCATTGATGAAAAGATCATGTGCCATTGTCGGATGCGGTAAGGTCGGCAGTACTCTTGCCAGGCTAATGGCCAGGGCCGGTTATGATCTGGCCGGTCTTGCCAGTAAAAGCCTTTCATCCGCTCAAAAGACTGGTGAAAAGACAAATTGTGATATTTTTGGTACGATCCCGTGGGAGGTCACACTTTTGGCGGATGTTGTTTTTATTACAACGCCTGATGGAAAAATCGAAGAAACCTGCAGGGATATTGCTGAAAACAGTGGATTCAAAAAGGATGCGGCTGTATTTCACTGCAGCGGCTCTCTGCCGTCGACCATATTGTCTTCAGCAAAATCAAACAATGCGGTGATCGGTTCCATGCACCCGCTGCAGAGCTTTGCGGCAGTCGGAGAAACCGAAAATCCTTTTGAGGGGATTGTTGTTGCCGTGGAAGGCGAAGCGGCAGCAGTCCAAATCGCCCGCGACATTGCCGGGGCGCTTGGCGGAAATTGCCTGACCCTTAAAACCGAGGCCAAGATGCTTTACCATGCATCCGCAGTGGTGGCGTCAAATTATTTCGTCACGGTTCAGAATCTGGCCGTTCAGTTGATAAAAGCGGCCGGCATACCGGAAAAGGATGCATTCGAGGTGCTGGGCCCCCTTGTCAAAGGAACCCTGTCAAATATCGAAAAGACCGGCACTGTGAAGGCGCTGACCGGCCCTATCGCCAGGGGAGATGTTGAGACTGTACAGGATCATGTAAAGGCGATTCAAGCCTGGAAACCGGAACTTCTCCAGCTGTACAAAACCCTCGGCCGATATACACTCCCCATTGCAAAGGCTGCCGGCGGTCTTTCAGAAGAAGCCGGTCGGCAAATGAACCGGCACCTTGCCGAGTAAATCCTGTCGTTGCAAAAGCCTGAGGGGTTCAGGGTCATGGCGTCAAGGGTGAAGCCGTCGGAATGCCCGGACGTATTGAGATGTTACCGGGAGGGAAGGATCTAAATTCTGTGAAGCAAGAGAGGGTTGGGGGCCAATTTTTCGTTAGCTGATTTTAATTGTTCTTCCCCGGATATGACAACCTCGGCCTGCCTGTCCTGGCCCTGGCTGAAATATTTTTCAGCCGCATCAATGATATGACGGCGGGTGAGGGACAGGAGCTTGCTTTTATATCTTTGTCTGGCGTCGTCAGACAGCCCCATGAGCTTCCGGTAGAATGCTTTTTTTGCTGCAGTGCCGGGTGTGTTGGGTTTATCTATTTCAGAACACACCTGCAGGATCGCCTCTTTAATGTCCTCTTCAGAATAGCTGCCTGATTTTATAAAAGAGACGGATCCATCAAATGCCTTAAACGTTGCACAGATGTGGGGGTCTCTGTAGGAGGCAAGGCTGAAAAGACCATCCTCTGCATTATACAACGCAAACCCGCCGTAAGCGCCGCCTTTTTCCCGGATTTCCCGATGCAGATACATGGAGCGCAGTATTTTACTGATGACGGCAAGGGCAGGTGCGTCTTCATGTATCATCCTTTCGGTTTTGAATGTTCTTGCGACAAAAGAAACTGAAGAGGAAGTGCTCCATCCCTCCCGTGGCAGTTTAGAATCCGTAGAGATATCGGGTGGTTTGAACCCGCCGCCGGATCCAGTGTCAAATCCTTCATGAAAAGCAGACGCCAGATCTACTGCTTGCACCAGGGAGTCGTTTTCACCGATTATTGCTGTCTGAACGTTATCGGCTGAAAAAAGTCTCTGCCCGATTTGCCTGAGATCATTGGCCAGATGTTGCAGCGTTTCCCCTTCTTCATCCTCATCAGGAAGGCGTCCGGTAATATTTTTCAGGGTCTGCAGTTGATGGATACCGTGCCAGGCCTCATTTAAAACACTGGCCGGTGAAAAACTTCTTGAGGCCATGGAAATCGCCAGTCTGTGTCCGTTTTGAACAATCATAGATTCCATGCCGGCCTGGTATTCAAGAAGCAGGCTTTTCAGCCGAGCCCGGTCAGAAAAGGCGTATTGAAAAAATAGCTCATTTATAATTTGAAACATGTTTTCCATGTTGCGGTTGAGGCATTTCCCGTCAAAGGAGATGAAAGACAGACAGGTGCTTGCCGCATCAAATCGGGTGCCTGCCCTTACAGACATGCCAATGCCCCCTGTGTAGCGATGGATAAGCCGGGCAATGTCTGCATACGGTTGAAGCGCTGTCCCTACTTTTGAGAACGCAGAACAAAAAAACGGTACCAGGGGCGTCAGATGGTCTGGAAGGGTGCCTGCCCCGGCAATGGCTGTAAAGTAGAAAATACCGGAGGTGGGCATGCGATAGCAGATGGCCGGTGTTTTTTCATGTTCAGATGATGCCTGAACCGTCTCGATGTCCGGGGGGATGTCTTCCAGCGCGAGGGTGGGGAGAATCGACAGGTTTTCCTCGGTTTCCTGGAGCGCTTTGAGTGCTCCGGTCTGATGCGCGATGGCTTCGAGATCAGCTGATGTCATGTCTTTTCTGATCAGGGAAAGTTTTGTTGTTGTCTGCGCATCCATTTTCCGGGTCATCATCTGGTCTGGTTCGAGTGTCATGAGCATTCGATGCGGATTGTCTAAAAAATATTTTTTGATTTGATTTTCGAAAAATTGACCCCGGGAAAGCGCTTTGCGAAGCGTTTTAAGATCCGTGTCAAATTGCAGGATCCTATCTGGCTCACCACCGTGAAACCAGCTCGCGGAAAATGCTAAAAGCAGTCTCAGGCCGTACGGGTAAGGGGTATTGGTGATCTCTTTTCGGTGGAACTCAATCTGATGAATGGCCGATTCTATCATTTGTGAGTCAATTCCATTGTCCACAAGATCATTGAGGACCTGAAAGATAAGTGTTTCGATTTCATCAGCACTTGAATTTGACGACCCTTTGAGGCCGCAGGAAAACAGAGTGTCTCGATTGTCAGCATCAAACCCGGTTCCATCACTCAAGGCGGTTCCGAGTTTTGATTCAATCAGGGCCATTCGCAGGGGAGATGCGGGATTCCCCAGTAAAATTTGTTCGAGCAAGGTCAGGCTCAGCACCTCAAAAGAGTCTTTGATATCAGCGGTCAGCCATGCAACAGCGACCTGGCACTTGTGGTCAGGATTCTCGTTTTCAGCGAGCGGATATGCGTAGGACACCTTTTTAGGGTGCGTCCACCGTGCCTGTGACGGCACGTCCGTGTCAGGGTCAATGCAATCAAACTTGCTTAAAATTTTGTTTTGAATAAACTCAAGATGGTTTGACAGGGGGAGGTGGCCGTAGGTAAAAAAGAATGCATTGCTCGGATGATAGTGGCGGCTATGAAAATCCTTCAGCCCCTGGTAGGTTAAATCGGGTATGATGGCCGGGTCCCCGCCTGAATTAAAGTGATAGGTGGTTTCAGGATACATGCCATTCAGGATGGAGCGGACCATCACCTGGTCCTGGGACGACATGGCCCCTCTCATCTCATTATATACCACGCCTTTGAAAACAAGTGTTGACGGGTCAGTCCCTTCCGAAGTTTCATCGATTTCCAGGCGATGTCCTTCCTGCCTGAAGCTGAGTTCGTCAAGGTTTGGAAAAAATGCAGCATCCAGATACACGTCCATCAGATTGTAGAAATCTTTTTTATTTTGTGTCGTAAAAGGGTACATGGTCCAGTCAGAAGCGGTAAAAGCGTTCATAAATGTATTGAGGCTTCTTTTGAGCATTGAAAAAAAAGGATCCCGAACCGGAAACTTTTCAGACCCGCACAGGACCGTATGCTCCAGAATATGCGCCACCCCGCTGGAATCTTTTGGAACAGTTTTAAAGGCCACACTGAAGGTGTTTTCCGTATCGTCATTTTGGATATGGATGTGTTGAGCGCACGTTGCAATGTGCTCCAGTTTGTAATAAAAGGAATTGATCTCCGGCAATTCAACAGTACGGAGAATGCGATACCCGTTAATTTTTTCACCTTGTTTCAGGTGGGTGAAAGGCTGCTTTTTATTATTTTTCATTTTGTTATTTACCTGTCAGGTCAGGGTGTTTTTAATAGCGCCATCAAATTAAGGCAAGCGTACAGGGTTTTGCAAGGGAAAAATATTAAAAAACAGAAGAAACAGACGAGGGCAGGAACGAGACCATGGCATCGCCAACAGTATTGATGAAGAAATGGAATTTTCACCCTAAAAAAAGGCTGGGGCAAAATTTTTTATCTGATCCGTCCACAGCTGAGATGATCGTCCAGCGATCAAAGATCACAGCGGATGACATTGTCATAGAGATCGGTGCCGGCATGGGCGCGCTTACGATTCCCGCTGCACGGGCTGCAAGAAAAGTGTATGCTGTGGAAAAAGACAACCTGATTGTGCCGATCCTGGAAAACGAGTTGCTGTTAAACCATCTCGATAATGTGGTGGTCGTCAAGGAAGATATTCTGAGCCTTGATTATCATGATTTTCTTCCTGATGACGGAACGGGCCTTATCGTTATTGGAAATCTCCCCTATAATATTTCGTCACAGGTACTTGTTCACCTCATTCATGCAAGGGATGCCATCACCAGGGCGATTCTGATGTTTCAGAAGGAGCTTGCCCAGAGAATTGCAGCGCCGCCGGCCTGCAAGGCGTACGGCCGTATTTCTGTGATGCTGAGGTATTGTGCTGAAATCAATGCCATCGCCGACGTTAAACCGCATTTGTTTATACCCAAACCCCAAGTGGCGTCAGAAATCCTTGAAATCGGATTCAAAAAAAACATTATTGATCGGGCCGAAAATGAACTGTTTCTGTTTGGTGTGATTAAAGCGGGTTTTGGGAAAAGAAGAAAAACATTAAAAAATGCGTTAACAGGGAGCGAACTCGGGATTAATAATACCACGGTATTTGAAGCGCTTGACCATGCAGGGATTGATCCGAACAGGCGTGCTGAAACGCTGACGGTTAAAGAATTCGTAGATCTCGCCAATCATTTGGGCCGTGCCCTGAATCAAAGGTAGGTATTTATGGGTGGGCACGATTTGATTCCACCCGATTTAATTCCACCAGGGTGGCTCCCCAACCGCCGGATTCAGGGGGCGCGTCACAAAAGGCGTTGACCAGATCATTTGCCTCAAGAATATCATGAACCCTTTTTTTCAAAATTCCTTTTCCTTTTCCATGAATAACGCGCACGGAAAAGATGCCCGCCTCAATGCAGGCCGTAAAATAATCAGTTAACAGTTCCGGAACGTCCCGAGGCCGAAATGTGTGCAGATCAATGACATCCTCTAAAGGTATGTGTACAGGTTCCATAACAATTGATTTCCATTAAATATTGGTCTTGATAAAATGCAATATCTCTTTATAATAACGGCCGTATTTAATGATCCATATCAATCTCATAATTTATATCAGGGAGCCCGTTTCGGGCATTTTGCGGTTTCCATGTTTATCACTATAACATATCTGGGGCTGATTCTGTTTGCTTATCTGCTTGGCGCAATTCCATGGGGTATCGTTCTGACACGACTGTTTACGCCCTATGACCTGCGTCAAAAAGGGAGTGGAAATATAGGGGCCACAAATGTAAGGCGTGTGGCCGGCGGATATTTGGGTCTGTTAACCCTTTTGGGTGACGTTTTAAAAGGAGCGATTCCTGTCTACCTTGCCACAATCGGTCTGGATGATGGCGGACCGTGGGGAGACACCCTTTGTGGTGGGGTTGCGATCTCCGCATTTCTGGGGCATCTTTATCCTGTATTTTTAAAGTTCAAGCATGGCGGCAAGGGGGTTGCTACAGCTGCGGGATGTTTTATGGTTATTTCACCGCCTGCATTTATTGCCGTTTTCCTGATATTTTTACTGGTTGTCGGGCTGACAAACTATGTCTCAGCCGGCTCGATAGCGGCAGCCGCCGTTCTTCCCATTGCGATCATCCTGTCAACCTGCTCATGGCCAATGACAGGTTTTGCCGGGGCCATGGGCGTGATGATTATTCTAAGGCACAAGGACAACATTA
>JAUXCK010000161.1 GCA_030618925.1 Desulfobacteraceae bacterium | reverse complement strand
GGGACAAACACCGAATTAAAAACCATGGGTGCGCCGGGTGTCCCATTCAGTGCGGACGAATTGGAAAATTCAAAGACAAGGAGATGATTTCGCCTGAATATGAAACCATCAGCCTCATGGGATCCAATTTGATGATCGGGGATATCAGTGAAATCGCATTCTGGAATGAAAAACTGAACCGTCTGGGCCTGGACTCCATCAGCACGGGAAATGTCATTGGATTTGCCATGGAATTGACGGAAAAAGGGATGCTTGACACGAATCTGTCATTTGGCAAGGCAGACAACATTGATGAAACACTCACGGATATCGCCTATCGCAGAGGCATTGGCAATGATCTTGCAGAAGGCGTGAAGCGGCTGTCTGAAAAATACGGGGGTCAGGAGTTTGCAATTCATGTCAAGGGGCTTGAGATGGCCGCTTACGATCCAAGGGGCTGCACCGGTCAGGGCCTGGGATATGCCACGGCAAACAGCGGCGCAACACACCTGTCAGGAAGTACGCATGCCGTTGAAGTGGACTCTTATCTGTCCCCCGGTGGAACAAAAGGCAAGGCTCATTTTGTAAAATTTATGCAGGACTTGTCAGAAGTGGGCAATTCATCCATTTTCTGTGTCCAAACCCAGTACCCGTTTTTAGAAGAAAATTTCGCCTACAAGTACACGCCCAAACTCATCATGCAGGCACTCATGCGGAATCTCCCCGGCGTTGCCGTAGCGACCACCGATCTCTCTGACTATTGCGGAATTTTATCCGGCCTCCTGGGAGTTAAACTCAGCCGCAGCGAATTGTATCAAATCGGTGAACGAATCTTCAACCTGGAACGGCTTATGATTTGCCGCGAGGGCATCGGAAAATCAGATGACATCCTGCCGGGCCGCATTCTAAATGAATTTCAGGAAGAGGGATGGAATCGGGTTGAACTCGATGTGATGCTGAAAAAATACTATGAATTGAGGGGATGGGATGAATCCGGACATCCAAGGCCTGAGACATTGAAGCGGCTGGGAATTTCAAACGAGTATCCATCCACAAATTAGGAGGTTCATCATGTCAACACCAAACAGGAAACGCGTCCTGATCACCGGTGCAGCGGGATTTACCGGCCATCATATGGTGGCCCAGGCTGTAAAGGCTGGGTTCAAGGTCAGAGCGACCGATGTGTCGAGCCGTCACTACGGGGCCATGTTTGATGCCCTCGATGTTGAATTCAGGGTATCAGATCTCACCGCAAGAGATGGCCTCGACACGCTGCTTGAGGGGGTGGACGGCGTGATCCATGTGGCCGGTATCCATGATTATTCAACGCCGGACAAGGTGATTTTTGCCGTAAACGTTCAGGCGGTTGAGAATATCTGTGATGCAGCTCATAAAGCAGGGGCACACCGGTTCATCCATACTTCTTCGGTCGGGGTCTATGGATACAGTTCAAACCCGGGCAACCCGGTCAAAGAAGATGATAAAAAACTCACACCACCCCTGAACAATTACAATATCAGCAAATGGGACGGGGAAAAAATCGTCCGGAAATATATTCAGGAAAAGGGATTGAACGCCACGATTTTCAGACCGGCCGCCATTTATGGCATAAGATCTGAATACGGCCTCTACAATGCTTTCAAGCAGATTTACCAGGATCGTAACAAAAAGAAAATGCTCATGGTTGGAAAGGGCGATAAGATTGAAGCATTTCTCCATGTGGAAGACTACTGCCGGGCGGCGATTTATGCATATGACAATGACCATATGATCGGTGAGACATATAATATCAGTGATGACACCCGTATCACCACCGCTGAATTTTTCAAGCTGATCAACAGGGAGCTTACCGGGACCGAAAAAGGATTCATGAATGTGCCCATCCGACTCATCACACCTGTTGCCATTGGTCTCCAATTCATTGCCAGGCTTATGGGCACCAAGTCACTCATTGAAAAGGCCACCCTTGATTATCTGAACTGCGACAGGATCTGGGACAGCAGCAAACTTAAAGCCGCGGGCTTTACATTCAATTACCCCACATTTGAAAAAGGAATGAAAGAGACCCTGACATGGTACAAGGAGAACGGCTGGTTCTAGTGTTGTGCCCTGGAATAAGGTGAAAACTGTGGGAACGGCCTAAACTTAAAACGAATTTCGAATGTCGAATGTCGAAGGGTGGTATCGCTTCGCTCTGTCAATTATAAACAGCCTTTCTGTTCGCCCTTAATTTATAGATAAGATGCGAAGGCCGGTCTCCGAAGAATGCTATTATAAATATGTTGCAATTGATAACAACCACTATATTCAACACAAAGGAGGCGTAAAGGGTGGATCGAAATATTCATACAACAGCCGAACTGCTGGCCGGAAATGCACAAGAGTACCCGGATACCCCGTTCCTGAATTTCTATGATGAGGTCATTACCTATAGAGATCTGGACAAGAGAACAAACACATTTGCCGCCTATCTGCAGGAAAACGGAATCAAGAAAGGCGACATTGTCTCCTTTATGATGGGGAATTCGCCCTACTTTTTTGATACCTTTTTTGGCACCCAAAAGGCCGGGGCGGCAGCAGGACCCATCAGTTGCTGGTGGCAGGCAGGAGAGGTCGAATTTCTTGTTAACGATTCCAAACCCAAAGTCCTGGTGATTGATCCTGAATATGCCCCGATCGTTTCCGCCATCAAGGGGAAAATGCATAGTGTGGAGAAAATAATTGTCAACTCACCCGCCCCTATGGATCTTGATTTTCCGCATGAAACCCTGCCGGCTATCATCAATGACACCAAACGAAATATAGAACCCACAAGCCTGCCTTCAAAGGGGGATGTGGCTGCGATCCTGTATACTTCAGGAACAACCGGAAAACCAAAAGGGGTTATGCTGACGCACAAAGGCCTTGTGGTTGGCGCCCGCATTAAAACAGAGCATATTCCGGTTGCCCCTGAGGAAAGGATTCTCTGTGTTCTTCCCCTTTTCCATGGCGGGGGTCTCTGTGATCTATCCCTGCCGACGATATACAGCTGCGCGACAATCATACTCCGGAAAAATTTTTCCGCCTCAGAATTCTGGGAAAGTGTTGAAAAATATAAAGTAAATGGGTTCTATATCGTCCCCACCATGTGGAACATTCTCCTCAGAGTGCCTGAGGCAGACACGAAGGATACCCGCTCTCTGCGGTTAGGTCTCTCGGGCGCAGCACCGATTCCGCCAGAGCAGATAGACGAGTGTGAAAGAAGGTTTCATATTCCCATACTGGAAGCCTATGGTGCCACCGAAAACTCGGGAGGCATCTCCGCCAATATGGAAAGTAAACGAAAATATGGTTCCATTGGAACCGCTTTTCCCGGAATCGAGGTCCGCATTTTCAACGATGAGGGGGATCCCGTTTCTGCCGGTGAACCCGGTGAGATTGTCGTAAAGGGCGATACGGTGATGAAGGGATATTTAAATAATCCAGAGGCCACCAAAGAGACCATCAAAGAGGGCTGGCTTTATACCGGCGATATCGGATACCTGGATGGTGAAGGGTTTTTATTTATTGTCGACCGCAAAAAAGACATGATCATCCGGGGCGGCATAAACGTCTATCCAAAAGAACTGGAAAACGTCATTGCCACGCATCCTGCCGTGGATATGGTCGCCGTCATTCCCGAATCCCATGACAAATATGGACAGGTGGCCAAAGCCTGTATTGTTCTGAAAAGAGGGGAAAGCTGCAGCACAGATGAAATCAATACATACTGCCGGAAGAACATGGCTGATTATAAGGTGCCGGAGCACTATTTGTTTCGCGCAAGTGTTCCCAAGAATGCGGTGGGAAAAGTCGTCAAAAAAGATCTTATCCGGGAAATTGAAGAAGAAAAAAATGCTGCGCCGGTCCCTGTTGCACATTTTTTTAAAGGGATGGTGGAACGATTTATTCCAGAGAAGGCGGCAGGCGTTGATGCCACCATCAGTTACAATATTACAGGAAAAGGCGGCGGCGAATGGACCGTGACCATTAAAAACGGAGAGATGGCCCTCACAGAAGAAATACTGAAATCGTCCCGTGTCTACATTGTTGCCAGGGATGCGGATTACCATGATATCGCAACAGGCAGACTGGATGGCATCACCGCTGTCGTGACCGGCAAAATGACAATCGAAGGGGATGTTAATTTTATGGCGGAGTTTCGAGAGATGTTCAAACCGCTATAACAATGTTTATTACTATTAAAGGAGTAGACTTATGGCATTGCGAACAGCGGATCAATACAGAGAAGGATTAAAAGACAATAGAAAAATTGTAATGCTCGGCAACACGGTGGAAGACGTTACCGAGGACCCCTATTTGAAGGTCGGGGTCGAAACAGCTGCCTTTGACTTCCTCATGGGACATGACCCAGAGATGCAGGAAATTTCGGTTATGAAAGACCCTGAAACAGGAGAAGATATCAGCACCTATTTCGAAATTCCCGACACGCCGGAGCACGTTCACAAACGATACAATCTGGTTCAATCCGCCTGCCATTATGCTGACGGCGCCCTGCCCTTTGTTAAAGATGTCGGGACAGATATCATGAACGGGCTTCTGGCGGTTGCCCGCATCATGGGAAATAAAACGTATGAACGTCGCATAAATGATTACAGAAAATATTGTGCGCAAAAAGACCTCTCCATGTGCGGGGTGGTGACAGATGTAAAAGGGGATCGCAGCAAAAGCCCCAGCCAGCAGGAAAGCCCGGATTACTACTTGCGGGTGGTTGATGAGACCGAAGATGAGATCGTCGTTTCCGGCGCCAAGGCCCATATTACCGCTTCAGCCTATACAGATGAAATGATTGTGATCCCCACCCGGAACCTGAGTGAATCAGAAGCCGAATATGCGGTTGCGTTTGCCATACCGGTCGATACAAAAGGCGTCATACAAATATGCCGCCCCAGTTTCAGGTATGAGGACAAATCCCATTTCCCGACGCCCCGGCCCAAAAGGGGGCATGTGGAAGCACTGGTTATTTTCGATAATGTCCGCGTCCCCAAAGAGAGGGTG
Source organism: Desulfobacteraceae bacterium (assembly GCA_030618925.1). Lineage (GTDB taxonomy): Bacteria > Desulfobacterota > Desulfobacteria > Desulfobacterales > SURF-7 > JAUXCK01. Next base: position 1,448 of record JAUXCK010000161.1, on the reverse strand, counting down.
TTCCTGCTCAGGGAATGGCAGTTTGCCCAGTATGCGGCCTATGCCTTTACGGCCTTTCACCGGTTTACAGCCGTCACCTATAAAATTCCCATTATAGAGTATTTTACCGGTGTCGGCATGCTGGCGGCTGATGCAAATGGAATTCAAAAGGCGTCTCATGTTCGGGAACAATTTGTCCGGATGATCAATTACATAGAGACGGTCAAGGCCCTGGCAGAGGCAGCCATGGTTGAACCGGAAAATCTCGGCGATTCCGGCCTTTACGTGGCCAACCGCCTCCGCTCAAACATGGCCAAGCTTTATTTTGCCTCAAACTTTCATGAGTTCATCCGTGATATTCAGGATCTGGCCGGTGGTCTTGTGGTCACCCAGCCAAGCTATCCGGACTGGCAGCGGGATGACTTAAGGCCCTACCTTGAACGGTATATGGGCGGCGCAGGGAACTATACGGCAGAGGAGCGCCTCAAACTCATGAGTATGCTGCATCACCTGGTGGCAAGCGACTTTGCCGGATGGCATGAAGTGTGTACGATTCATGCAGAGGGATCCTTTGCAGCTCAAAAAATGATGCTGATGGCGGAAGCCCCCATGGAAATGTACAAGGAAAGGGCCAAGGCACTGCTCGGATTGAATGTTTAATTGTAAATAATCATTCGGAGATCAAACATGAAACGCATTCAAGGGAAAAATGCATTGATAACAGGTGGGTCAAGAGGGTTAGGGCCCTATATTGCCCTTGCCCTTGCCCGGGAAGGGGTAAATATTGCGCTCACCGCTAGATCAGAAGAAGGGTTAATTGCGACTGCCGACGATGTGTCACAGTTTCAAGTGACGTGTAAAACATATCCGGCAGATATCATTGATTCGACATCCCGGATAGCGCTGCTTGAAAATGTTAAAAAAGATTTCGGGCATATTGATTTGCTCATCAACAACGCCGGAATGGAGTGGGTGAGCGCTTATATCAAATTGGCCCCGGAGTTTATCGACACCATGATCCAGACAAACTTGACCGCCCCCATGATTCTCACCCGCATGATACTGCCGATGATGCTTGAAAAAGGCAGCGGGCATATCGTCACCATGTCTTCCCTGGGCGGTAAAAAGGGGTCTCCCTATTCTGCTACCTATGCAGCAACCAAAGCAGGGCTGATCGAATGGACCCAGGGATTGAGGGAAGAGCTGCGAAACACAGGCGTCAGCGCGTCCGTCATCTGTCCGGGATTTGTTGCCAAAGCCGGTATGTTTGCCGTTTACAACAAGCCGGCGCCAAAAATCACGGGGGAAACAACACCTGAGAAGGTATCGGAAGCCGTCATCAAAGCCATTAAAAAAGATATCGGCGAGATCATCGTCAATCCCGGTGCCACGTTTCTTATGACAGCCATGGACGCCATTCACCCCGGGATCATGACCTGGGAAGTCGGATCGTAGCCATGTCGTTCTGT
>JAUXCK010000106.1 GCA_030618925.1 Desulfobacteraceae bacterium | reverse complement strand
ATCCTAAAAATGGGGGTGCTCAAGAATACATTGAAACAGCGGCCAAGTATGGTATGAAAATAACACATATTTTCGACACACATGCCCATGGAGGTCACCTCAATGAAAATTTGGAACTTAAAAACCACACCGGGGCGGACATCTTCTATTTGAGGCCTTCTGATGACGGGTCAAATCATCTCGTTGCAGAGGAAGGGGAGATGTTTGATTTCGGTCAAGCCAGGATCTCCATCGTCAGCAGCCCCTGCCATGATCCTTTTGTAAATTGCATTAAGCTTGCCGACCTGACAGACAGAAATGAGCCCTGGCTTATTCTCCGGCCGGAGAGTCTGTTTATAGGGGATATCGATGATTCTGACGCCAGCGGCAGCGCACTTTCAGATTCAGTTGCCCGGCATCTTGATTTTGAGGAAAAAAACTATGAACCGGTATCGAATGTGAATGGATCGGGCATGGAAAGCGTTATGAAAAATTCCGGGTACAACATGCCTTCCATGGCCTGATAACGCCCCGACAAAAATTGATCGATCATTAAGGCAGGCTGAAACAGCCTGCCTTTTTTTTATAAATTCGGCCTTTACTATATCGGATATTTATGGTTATTGTTGGCCGTGACGGAGATTCAAGTCGCTCAACCCATCACCCCTTTCTCGAAACGACTGTGACGATACCAAGAAGATAAAATGAAGGTGAACTATTCTAAAAAAATTAGTTACTTTGAAATTGACACCGGCTTTAAAATGCCCCCGTCCCGGGTGTTTCAATTGTTTCAGGAAGCAGCTGTTACACATTCTGAAATAGTCGGGTACGGCATGAACACTCTGATTCGCAATGGATGGGGATGGGTTCTAAATAAAATCGACATGGAAATTTTTCGTTACCCTGAGTACAAAGAAGATATAGAGGTTGCAACCTGGTCAAGAGGCATAAGGGGCGTCAAGGGCTTGCGGGAGTTTGAGATATTTTCAGGACAAAATAAGCTTGTTTCCGCATCAAGCGTGTGGGTATTTGTTGATATCAGGTCAGGAAAAATAAAAAGAGTTTCCAGTGATATGAATGATATTTACACTGTCACCAAAGATATTGCCTTAAATCCAGACCTGGGCCGATGGAAAGCGAACACCGACTTTCAGCCGGATCATAACGTCCTTTTTACAACACGGTATTCTGACTACGATCCTTTGGGTCATGTCAACAACTGTATGTATGTCCATTATCTCGAAACCCTGGTTTCCCGGTTGTTTGACAATGAAAAACAGATTTTAAAATTAAAAATTCAGTTTCACAAAGAAATCGGACAACATATTGATATGGTGAAGGGCGGGTTAAAGCAATCGGGTGAAGAGGGGGTATTTAAAATTTATGACGCTCAAACCCTGTATGCGGGTGGTGAGGTTTCCCTGACAAAACAGACATAACTGCCCTTTTCAGATTCCCTGAAAAGGATGTCGTCCTTATTCAGCGCCACCTTATTCATGTGTCTTGCGATGACCTTGATCTCCTCGGCATTTATCCTGTCAAAGATGGGCATGCTCATGAAAAAAGCGATAATGTCAGCAGAAAAATGATTTTCTCGACCCTCCATGGTCCCCCCTTTTACGAACAGAAGAAATACAGATGACTTGCTGTTGCTTCACACAGAGTGCTCAAACGGTTTCCAGTACCATGTCTTGACTCTGGTATAGTGGGTCTTAAGCCGGGCAGGCGCACTGGCGAGTATCGAATAAAGGGTCGGCACCACCAGCAAAGTTAAAAATGTCGCTACCAGCAGGCCGAATATGACCACAATGGACATGGACTGCCACCACTGGGAGCTTTCACTGACCCAGGACATGCTCATTGTCCGGAAGTTGAAGGAAACGCCTGTGACCATGGGAATCAGCCCGAGAATAGTGGTGATGGCCGTCAGCATCACCGGCCGGAGACGGGTTGCCCCTGCGGCCATGATGGCGTCATGAAGCTCGAAACCGCTTTCCCTGAGTTTATTCGTGTAATCAATCAAAACAATGGCATTGTTCACCACCACCCCTGCAAGGGAGATCACGCCAAGCCCGGTCATGATAACGCCGAACGAAAATTTCATGACGGTAAGCCCGAGGAAAACGCCACCAAAAGACAATATAACCGAGGTCATGATAATCAAAGGCTGACTCACAGAATTGAAAATGGTCACCAGGATCAGAAAAATCAGAAAAATAGCGATCATAAATGCCTTTGACAGGAATACCTGGGCCTCATCCTGGAACTCATTTTCCCCGGTAAATGTAAATTCATACCCCCCTGGCAGGTCATACTGATTTAAAAGCTCTTCGGCCTGAAGACGGACGGTTGCACCTGGAATTTTTGTTTCATCAACATTTGCTGATATGGTGACCACCCGCTTGTGATTCATCCTGTTGATATCCCCTTTACTCCCGGAGTAGCTGATGGAAGCAAGGGTTGTGAGGGGGACCAGTTGACCGCCCGGTGTCGGAATCATCAACCTGTGCAGCACATCGGCTGCATCGCGGTCCTCTTGAGAAAGTTTGACGGTAATATCATAATCCTCACCGCCCTCCCGGTAAGTCGAAATGGTCATCCCGTTATAGGCGGTTTTGAGAGCATACCCGAGTGAATTTGTCGACAGTCCAAAAAGGGCTGCCTTCTGACGGTCAATATTGATTTTCACCGAAGGAAGCGCTGCCGTGTAATCATCCTGAACATCCGCCACAAATGGAATTTTACTTATGATGTCGCGTACATGCGTGGCAATTTCCCCGAGAATATGATAATCCTCACCCGAAATTTCAATATTGATGGCCGCCCCGGTGGGCGGGCCGTCACTTTGCTCTTCCACCGTGATCCGGGCACCCGGGATGTTTTTTACCCGTTCTCTGATGACCTCGATATCTTCTGCAGAGGAAGAGGCACGTTTCTCAAAATCGATGAACTGGATGCCCAGGTGGTTGGGTGACGTCTGTGAATATCTAACGCCGCCGGTCGCCAATCTGGATGTGGCATAAATATGCTCGACGTTGTTGATATCGGTGGGGCCGGGAAACGTCTCTCCAATGGACTTTTCATGCTGCTGCAGTTCATAGGACAGGGCATAGTCCTCCTCCTGGGGAATCAGCCGGCCAGGATCCTCATCAGAAAGCACATTATTAATACTGATTTCAATTTTCCGTATGATATTGTCATTATACTCAAGGCTTGATCCTTCAGGGGTATCTACATTGACATAAAGCGAACCAGGATCAGCCGAGGGAAAGAACTCAATCGGTTTTTCAATCCCAATGACAAGCATCCAGATCTGCAGAAATATAATCAGGCTTGCAAACGATAAGACAACGACCTTCATCCGATGGTGAAGTGCGTAATCCAGCACCCGGGTATAGGTTTCCAGAATCACGCCTTTTATGACAATGGGCTCTTCCCGGGGAGATGACGTGTCCTCAAAATGCAAGTCCGCAGATGAAGACAATTTGCGGACCTTCACCTTCATAAATATGGCCGCCAGGGCCGGAGTGATCACCATGGCCACAAAGAGACTTGACAACAAGGTAACGATCAATGTCTTTGGCATATACCCCATGAACTCTCCCATAATACCGGGCCAGAAAATCAGGGGAAAGAATGCAGCCACGGTTGTCAGGGTCGAACCGATCACCGGATAAGCGACTTCCGAAGTGGCCTTCATGGCCGCCTCCACCCGCGGCACCCCCTGTTCCATAAAGCGATAGATGTTCTCGACAATGACAATGGCATTATCCACCATCATGCCCAGGGCAAGGGTCAACCCGAAGAGCACTACCATATTCATGTTTATGCCGACTGCATACAAAACGATAAACGAGAGAAGCATTGAAAACGGGATGGCAAGACCGACCAATGTGGCGTTTCGAAGCCCTAACGCAAAAAAAAGGACGATGACGACAAGGACCAGGCCCGAAAGAATATTATTTTCAAGATCGGCAAGGATTATGCGGATATGTTTTGCCGAGTTCATCAGCTTGGTGATTTCTGTGCCTTCCGGCCATGTGGCCTGCTGCCTTGAAATCAGTTCTTCGATGGCGTCCACAATAATGATAACATTCTCACCGCTTCGCTTTTTTACGGAAATGTTCACAGCGTCCCGGCCGTTCAGCCGGGACCGGCTGTTCTCCTCCTTATAACTGTCCGTCACCCTTGCAATGTCTTTCAGGTAAACGGGCTTTCCCTGGAAGGTCTGTACCACCAGAAAGTAAAGCTCATCCGGATTTTTAAACTCTCCGGGAATCCTGAGTTGAAACCGGCCGTCCCCCAGGGTGATGGCCCCGCCTGATGTATTTGAATTTTCGCCGGCAACCGCCGTTTGAAACGCAGTGATGGGTATCCTGTAATAAGCAAGTTTGTCCGGATCGACCTCGATAACGATTTCCCGCTCACGCCCGCCTGAAACATCAACTTCGAGTATGCCGGGTATGGATTCAATATCATCCTCCAGATCATCTGCAATCTGTTTCAGGGCAGCCACGCCGCAGGTTCCTGAAAGGGAATACACAATAACCGGCATTTCGGAAAAATTTACCTCAAAAACCGAAGGATCATTCTCAAGGTCCCTGGGCAGTTCCCTCTTGGCCTCATCCACCTTATCCTTTACTTTTTGAAGCGCTTTATCAATGTCGGTACCCGGCACAAATTCAATATCAATACTGGACCGCCCTTCGGCGCTGATGGACCTGACATTTTTAACCCCGTCCAGGCCTTTGATCTTTTTTTCAATGGGCATGGTAATGGAGGTCTCAATATCTGCTGCAGCCACACCTTTGTAGTCTGTTGACACAAACACATAAGGGATGGTGATGTCAGGCTCTGCTTCCTTTGGCAACGCATCGTAGCAGTAGATTCCGGCAACCAGGACGATAAGGGCCAGAATAATCACACTGACCCTGTTCTTCACAGCCGTATTGGAAACAATCATTTTACCAACTCCTCCATTTCTGTTACCGACCGGATAATATTGACCGGCTGACCGTCATTCAATCCTCGCTGGCCCACAACCACAACATGCTCGTCAGCACCAAGACCTTTTTCGATCTCAACCCGCCAGCCTTCCTGGAGCCCCAGATCAACGTTTTGTGAGTGCACAATCCCATCCCGGACCACATAGACCCGGTGTTGATTATTCATGGAAATGACAGAGTAGAGAGGAATCGTAATCGCATCCTCTATTTTTTGTTTGACTATTTCAACCCTTGCAAACATATCCGGCAGGATCTCGCCCGAAGGATTATCAATCACAATTTCCAAATCATAAAGCCTGGCCATGGAATCCGTCGATTTTGAAAGAAAATACTTTTTCGCCCGGAATTGTTTCCCTCCCAGAGCGTCTATCTGAACCGTATAATCATCCACCCCGCGGACCGCATTGACGTCAGATTCAGGGATTCCGATGACGACCTTCACCTTGTCGAGTTGAAGGACCTCTGCCACGGGTTGTCCGGTGTTGAGGTACCCGCCCTGCTCGAAAAAAAGAGTGTTCACAATCCCTGAAATCGGGGCTTTGATTTTGCACCGGTCAAGGTTCAGAGAGGCAGTGTCCATTTGGGCCTGAGAGGTTTCAACCATGGCAATAACACTGTCAAGCTGGGAGCGTGTGGCCAGCCGCTCCTTGTACATTTTTTCAAGCCGCTTTCTGGATGCCAGGGCAGAATCATAATTTGCCCTGGCGGATTTCAGAGTATTTTTATAATCGCGGGAATCAATGATGGCAATGATATCGCCTTTCTTAACAACATCCCCCAGGGCAGTCACTTTTTTGGTGACCAAGCCCCTGACTTCGGCAAGGATCTTAAGCCTGACCCATGGTTCAATGACACCGGGCAGATTGATTCGATCCTGTATCATCTTTGGCGCCGTTATCATGGTGACCACATTGATTGGCGGACGCTCCTTTTTCAGGGCCGATATTCTTTCAGCCCGGGTCGCTTTCTGTTTTGCACCAATCAAGGCCCCGAGAAGTATGATAATGACGATAAGGGCAAGCACCGGAAGAATCCCCCAGATCCATTTCAGGACGCTTCTGCCCTTTGTCTCTTTTTGTTTTGAGTCAGTTTCACTGTTCATTCATCGCTCCCCAATATCTGTATGTTCGGATATGTCAAACGTTGATATTTCCCTGTCAATACCAGCCTTCCTCTGTTTCCGCGTCAATCCGCTATAAAATATTCCTGGACAGACTGCATGAACCGGCCGGAGGTCCAATGCAAATTCAGGATGGCCTGTGCAAACCTGTAATTTGCCTCTAAAAGCGCGCTTTCTGATTTTATAAGAAGGGTATTGCCATCTATCACATCCAGGCTGTCCGCCAGACCGTTATTAAAAGAGTGTGTTATCGCTCTATAATTTTCCTGGGCTGATTTCAGTTGATCCGTGAGAGATCCAATGGCGCTTTTTGCAGTGATCATATCCAGATATGCCTTTGCCGCTTCAAGAGAGACCACTTTTTCATAATCCTTTACAAGCAGTTCAGCCTGTTTTGCCTGTGCCCGTGCCTGGCTCAGCTCTGCTCTTCGAACCCCCCCGTCATAAATCGGAAAACTGAGGTTAAGCCCGATTGAGAATCCTTCCCTGACCGTTTCAAACGGCGGTTCTGTCTCGACAGGTAAAAACGCAACCGGGTTTGCATCAGATCGCAAATACATCCCTTCCAGAGAAAGTACGGGCCAGTAAGCCCCCCTGCTGACCTTTATCAATCCTTCTGAAATTTTAAGGGCCATCTGCTTTGACCGAAGATCCGCACGGTTTGAAAGGGCTGTTTTCTGAATCGTATCCAGGTCAAGGTCGGCTGCCGGTTCCCTGGGCGCGTCAGGTTCCCCTATCTCAAAATTCTTCGGGAGATCCACGAGTCTGGCAAGGGAGATCCGTGACGAATAGAGCCCGTTTACTGCCACCACAAGAGTTGTTTTCGATCCTGAAAGTTCTGCATCGGTTCGAAAAAAATCGGTTTTTAGAATTTCTCCCAGTTCCAGCTTTGTCTGGACCGCTTTCTTTTGCACTTCAAGCCGCTTAACCGACGAAACAGCAATCTCCTTGGTCTGGATGCTTTTCAGCACTTCATAATAGGCTGACGCCACCATGAAGAGATACCCTTCCTTTGCTGCATCCAGATCAAACTGAGACTGGGTGATTCTGTCTTTTGTTATCCCGAATGCAGTGAACTCCCTGCCGTTCAGCGTCACAGACTGATCAAGCCTCACCCCCAGGCCCAGAGTTGATTCCGGAGTTTGTGTGGTGAGCCGGTCATACCATTTATAATTCCCAAATGCGGTAAACCGGGGCACAAGCAAGGCAAAGGCCTTGTCCCTGTCCTTTTCTGTAATCAAGAGCTGCTGTTCCACGATCTGTATCTGCTCGGAATGCGCCAGAGCGCGTTTGAAAAGGTCTTTCAGGGACCAGATGGAGGGTGCTTCTGGCGCTGTCTCAGATGCCCGGGCAATCAGGTTCGCCTGGCTGGACATAAAAAACAGAAAAATAAAAAATAAAAAAAATGCTTTCTTCATTGATATCCGCCTTTATTCCTGCTGCATCCTATCAATACCTTGTCCATCGCTTCTGCGGGAAACCGGTGTGATGTGCCGGCAAATCTGAGGCGTTTTGAAATACATGAATGTATTGATGAATCATTTACATAAAAAGGCCCGCACCTCAATCGGATTGAGATGATAAAACATTTATTTTTTTGCCAAAACCGATTCGGTGTCCATCTTTTTTTTGTAATCATCGTTTTTTTTATAGCCGTGCCGCACCCGCGCAAAACCAAATCACCATGCCCTGCCCACGGGTACAATTAAAATGTTGGTTGACGCCTGAAATTTACTTTACCCTATCGTTGCAAAAGCCTGAGAGGTTCAGGGTCAAGGCGTCAAGGGTGAAGCCGTAGGAGTTTACTGCAAACCCTTGACAACACAGACGCTGGGCCTCTCAGGTTTTCCCTTGGGTAAAAAAGGTGGTGATATTACCCTGCTTCATTAAAGAAAACATTAAAGGAAAGGACTCTGGAAAATCCAGAGGCCTTTCTTTTAAATTAAAAAACGGGTGAGTTTGGGATTAAGCGAAGAAAAAAAGTAATTTTAAATTGAACCATTAGGGAATTTTAACGTATTAGAAATATTAGGTGAATACAACTTTAACATACATAAGGTATTTTGTCAGTAATATTTCCCGAAAGGAAATGGAAGGT
>JAUXCK010000218.1 GCA_030618925.1 Desulfobacteraceae bacterium | reverse complement strand
GCGCAAGAAAAATCGAACGGTTTCTATCACAGCCGTTTCATGTGGCAGAGGTGTTTACCCAAACACCCGGAAAATATGTTAAGATAGAAGATACGGTTCGCGGGTTCAAGGAAATTTGTGAAGGCAAACATGATGACCTTCCGGAACAGGCTTTTATGATGGTGGGTTCCATTGAAGAGGTTGTGGAAAAAGCCGCGAAAATGGCCCAAGAGGGATAGGAATAGGGGATAAGCATGGCGGAAAATATTAAACTGGAGATCGTTACCCCGGATAAAATTGCGGTTGCTGAAGATGCTCAGGCCGTGACGGCACCCGGCACCATGGGTGAGTTTGGTGTATTAAGCGGTCATACGCCTTTTTTAAGCAGCCTGAAGATCGGAAGCATCCGGTATGTGGATGCCGGTGGAACAGAGCGTTTTGTATTTGTAGGCGGCGGGTTTGTGGAAGCGCTTCCCGATAAAGTGACCGTGCTTGCCGAATCTGCTGAACGGCGGCGTGAAATTAGCGAAGAAAGGGCAAAAGCGGCCCTGGAGCGCGCAGAAAAACGTCTGTCCAGTGAAGCGGATGATGTGGATTTTTTACGCGCTGAAGCCGCACTTGCAAGGGCCATGTATCGACTGACCATGTGTGGGTCAATTCAATAATCAGACCCGGATCTTGGGATAAAATTGTCAATTTCCGAATAACGATTTCAAAAGGGTCATTTCATCAATCAATAAGGGCAGGCCGGAGTCATCCGGCAGGCCCTTTTTTGTGGTTTTCAATTCACTGATCCTGACCGGAATTCGGTCTCCTTTGTCGTCAGCCCGGCCAAACAACGCGTAGCGGTGCGCGAGCCTGGATCCAGAAATATTCGATATTCATACAGGGGAGAATGTTGTTCTTCTCCTTTTTCTAAAGGGGGCCGAGGGGGATTTACATAGAAATTTATTTGAAATTTCAGATATTATGAGCCGTAACCCAGGAAAACTGCTTGACATTAATTGAAATGGGAGCGTATATTATAATAAACTTGGGCGAGGTGAAACATTGGTTGATGAAGAAATATCTCGGCAATTTGATGCAATTGAGGAAAAGGTTGAACAACTGATTGAGGTTTGTAAATCTCTTAGAAAAACGAATGTTGAGCTAAATGACAGGATAAAGGGGTTAGAACAGGAAATTTTAGATAAGCGTGAAGCTGCAAAACGATATATTGGCCAAAGAGACCTGGTTCGGGAAAAAATTGATACGCTTTTGAATAAAATCAGTGCGATTACCGAATCTGAGTCATGATGACAAACAGAGGTGCCAATTCATCTGGTAGAGAGCATATCATTGGATAAAATTGTAACGATTGAACTTTTTGGGCAGAATCATTCTTTTAAGGCGGATGATAATGTCTACGATGCAGGTGAGATTGTAGCGCTTTTGACCCGGGAAGTTGCCAGTGTGAATGAACAATTGTCTGATAATAAAAAAAAGATGAATAATATTGCAATATTGACACTGGCCGCATTAAATATTACGAGTGAATATATAAAATTGAGACGCCATCACGCGGATTCTGTGGAAAAGATTTCAGAAAGATCAGATTCGCTCGTCAATATGATTGATATGCATCTGCAATAATGTTTTATATTCGAGTTGGAAAATCGTTGGGGCGTCACACTTTTTTTCCTGTTAATCGTTATCCTGTGAGTGGTGATTATTGTTGCGGTGTAAAAGTCACTCACTAAGAACTTTCGACCCCTGCCGTGTTCGTGATTGGAAGATGTTCTTTGTCCCAACACTTTAAAACGGGGGGCTTTCCCTGGTTTTGGTGCGCATGTTCTGCTTGTACAGAAAAGCCTAAAAAAGCCATAAGGCGTCCACCTATAAAAACAGGTTCAAAGACCTGACAACACGGCATGTCGCAGGGGTCCTATTTCAACACTCCTTTCCAAATCGCATCCTTGATATTTCTTCGATACCTGATCGAGGTTTTCCCTCGATACCTTTTGTGTTTAGTTTTCATCCATTGATGGTTTTTCCCCATGTCTGATGAATGGAACTCCGGATCCGGCGTTAACAGCTGCGGTTGTCCGATTTTCTGATTTTTCAGGCGGGAAAGAATGATGCAATGGTGGATTGAGGACCGATTTGAACGTTTATAAAAAGTGTGGAGATTAAATAATGGAAGAAATGTATATCATTACCAGTATTCTCAGTTTTGTGCTCGGACTTCTCCTTGCATACTGGTTGAAGGGCAAGTTCATTTCCCAGAAATACAAAGCTGCAGAGACGGATGCCGGCAGAGTGGTGGATGATGCAAAGCGATCCGCTGAGTCCCTTGTAAAAGAAGCGCAGCTCGAGGCAAAGGATCGGCTGCTTAAAATGAAAAGTGATTTTGATGGTGAAACCCGTGAAACCCGGACTGAACTAAAAAAGCAGGAACGGCGGTTGATTCAGAAGACCGAAAACATCGAGAAGAAGCAGGAACAGTTTGAGAAAAAGGAACGTGAAATCTCACGAAGAGAAAAACAGCTCAATAAGAAAGAAAATGACCTGCAGAGCAATCAGAAAAAATGTGTTGCACAGATTGAGGAACAAAAAAAACAACTGGAACGAATCTCCGGGCTCACATCGGAACAGGCCAAAGACCTTCTCGTCCGGGCAATGGAAAATGAGGCCCGGTATGAAGGGGCCAAGCTGATCAAACGGATTGAAGGTGAGGCAAAGGAAAATGCAGATAAAAGTGCTAAGAAGATTATCGCTACAGCTGTTCAGCGCTATTCGGGCGATTATGTGGCAGAACGAACCGTGTCTGTGATTCAGCTCCCGAGTGATGAAATGAAGGGACGAATCATTGGGAGGGAAGGGCGAAATATTCGTGCCCTCGAAGCTGCTACGGGTATTGACCTGATTATTGATGATACGCCGGAGGCGGTTATTCTGTCAGGGTTTAATCCGGTCAGGCGGGAGGTTGCCCGACTTTCTTTAATGCGGCTTATTGCGGACGGCCGGATTCATCCGGCCCGAATTGAGGATATTGTCAAAGCAGTGGGTGAAGAGGTTGGTCAGACCATAAAGGAAGCCGGTGAGCAGGCGGCATTTGATCTTAACGTTCACGGCATCAGTCCGGAACTGATCAAGGTGATCGGGCAGTTGAAGTACCGTACAAGCTATGCTCAAAATGTGCTGCAGCATTCTATTGAGGTGGGATTTCTATGCGGCATCATGGCCTCTGAGCTCGGTCTGAATACCAAACTTGCAAAACGCATGGGCCTGCTCCATGACATCGGAAAGGCCATCGACCATGAGGTTGAAGGGCCGCATGCGGTGATCGGTTCCAATCTGGCAAAAAAACACGGCGAGTCCGCCAGGGTTGTTCATGCAATTGGCGCGCATCATGAGGATATCCCCCCGGAAACAGTATATGATCTGCTGGTTCAGGCGGCTGACGGGCTGTCCGGTGCCCGGCCGGGCGCGCGGAAAGAGCTGCTCGAAAACTATGTAAAACGTCTCGAAGACCTTGAAAAAGTGGCAAAATCCTTTAAAGGGGTTTCCAACGCTTACGCGATTCAGGCCGGCAGAGAGCTTCGGGTCATCGTCGAAGGGGAAGCCATGTCTGATGAGGATGCGGTGCTGCTGAGCCGGGATATTGTTAAGAAGATTGAAGAAACCCTGACATTCCCCGGTCAGATCAAAGTTGTCGTCATACGGGAAACGCGGGCGGTTGAATACGCAAATAAATAGGGAATCAGGACAATGAGTGTTTTAGAGATCCTCCGGCAAAGAGGATTTGTTGAAAATATGACGCACACCACAGAGCTGGCCCACTATCTTTCGGAAGGAGAGGCCGCCTGCTACATCGGATTTGATCCCACAGCCTCCAGTTTGCATGTGGGCAGCCTTATTCCGATCATGTCACTTGCCCACATGCAGAGGGAGGGTCACCGGCCCATTGCCCTGGTCGGCGGCGGTACGGGGCTTGTGGGCGACCCCAGCGGAAAAACAGAAATGCGGCAGATGCTCACCGAAGACAGGGTAGCGGAAAATGCGCTTGGGATTAAAAAACAGCTTTCCCGGTTTCTTGATTTTAGTGATGGAAAGGCCTTGCTGGTCAATAATGCAGAATGGTTGACCCAAATAAAATTGATTCCTTTTCTCAGGGACTATGGCCGGCATTTCAGCGTTAACCGGATGATCAAAGCCGAAGGCTACAGGATGCGGCTTGAGTCAGAAGAAGGGCTCAACTTTATCGAATTTAACTACATGGTCCTTCAAGCGTATGATTTTTTAGAGCTTTTTGATAAATATGATTGTCGCATGCAAATGGGGGGCAGTGACCAGTGGGGCAATATCATCGCCGGTATTGATCTTATCCGGAAAAAACGCCGGGAACCATCGTTCGGGCTCACCTTTCCCTTAATTACCACCAGCAGCGGCGCAAAGATGGGCAAAACCGCCGAGGGCGCTGTGTGGCTCGACCCGGAAAGAACATCGCCATACGACTATTACCAGTATTGGATCAATACGGATGACAGGGATGTGGTTCGATTTTTATCGCTTTTTACATTTCTGCCCATGACAGAAATACAGGCGATTGAAACACTTGAAGGCGCGGCCCTGAATGCGGGAAAATCTATCCTGGCCTTTGAAGCCACCCGTCTGGCCCATGGTGCTGACGAAGCTGTCAAGGCATATCATGCGGCAGGGAAAATGTTCGGGGTGCGGTCCGTACCGGAGAAAATTATCCCGTCCTGTACGATCCCGCGAGGTGAAAAATCCTCAGGGGAGGCGTCGGTTCCCAGTTCCAGTATGGAAGGGACCCGGCTGCAGGAGGGAATTCCCGCCTTTAAACTGTATCAAATAACCGGCCTTGCGAGCTCGGGGAGTGCAGCCAGAAGACTGATCGCCCAGGGCGGCGCATACATTAATGACAAAAGGGTTGACCATTTTGATGACCTGGTCACATTAACTGATGCCTGTGACAATGAAATCATATTGAGGGCCGGCAAAAAACGGTACCACAAGATTAAGATTTTGTAAGAGCGAATATCGGCCATATATTTTCATGGGCATCATGGCCATAAAAAAAGTTAAAAAAACATAGAATATCCCTTGACAAACAAAAACCAGGGGTGTACAACTACTTTTTTGCTTCATACAGAACGCAAAAAATACAGAATTTGTCTGACCCATCCGTTGACCTTTTGACCGGATCTGGACTGTCTAAAAACAGATAAAAAATTACAAATAAGTCTTGACAAAACTATTGGCTTATTTTAGTTAATAGCCTTGTCCTTTTTGTTAGCCAATCGTCAGACAAATGATGGCTTGATCTTTGAAAACTAAATAGTGACAGCTTGTGAGTTAGGTCTCTTGTCAAAGAGATTACTTACATTTTTTAATGTAAGCCAATAGTTATATTTAATTGGAGAGTTTGATCCTGGCTCAGAATGAACGCTGGCGGCGTGCTTAACACATGCAAGTCGCACGAGAACGTTTTAGCTTGCTAAAACTAGTAAAGTGGCGCACGGGTGAGTAACG
>JAUXCK010000023.1 GCA_030618925.1 Desulfobacteraceae bacterium | reverse complement strand
CATGGCTACGATCCGACTTCGGAAATACCATTATTGGCAATCTGGACATCATACCCCTGAAGCGACAGATTCAGCTTTAAACCTTCTGCAATATGCTTTTCATCCTCAACAACCAGGATTCGTTTTTTCTCAGATTTTTGCATGCGTTACCTTGCTGATCAGCGCACCCTTGACGTCCCGGGTGTATATGGCAAAACAAGTGTAAAAACAGATCCTTTTCCCATTCCCTCGCTTTGCGCTGTAATTTTTCCTTTGTGCATTCTGGCAATGCTCTGGGCCAGGTAAAGCCCTATGCCACTTCCCTTTGCGGACATATTATCGGCCAGTCCAACCTGATAAAACTTCTTAAAAATTTTCCTGGTTTCAGTTTTTCTCAACCCGATGCCGTTATCTGAAAAACAGATATGTAATTTCCCTTCCCGCAGCTCAAATGTGATATTAACGCTCGGCCTTTCAGAGTTGTTGTATTTCAATGCGTTTGTGAACAGGTTCATCAAAAGCATTTCAAATAAATTCTGATCAATTGGATACATAAAAAAATGATCCGGGGAGCGATTGATATGAATGCGGCTGTTTTCAAATAAATGCTTGTTTTTATTATAAAATTTTTCTATTTCACTGGCAATATCCAACTCAACAAACTCCCCGTCAAGGCTTTTGCTCTCTATTTTGGCCAGGTTCAGTATGCTGCTGATATTTTCTGACAGGCGACTGATGTCCGTCAGCATATAGTTGATATATTTTGATTGTTCGTCTCTGGTCAATTCATGTTTTAGAAATGTTTCCAGGTATAGCTTCAGGGATGTCACCGGGGTTTTCAACTCATGCGTAAAGCCGTTGATAAAATTATTCTGCAACCGGTAAAGCTGATATGTTTTCTGGAAGTATACGAAAATAACCAAAAGGCCCATCAGAATAAACCCCACAAGAATGGAGAGGACCGCGATGACCATCCAGGTTTGGGATTCCAGAACCCGACCCGATTTCAGGCCGAATTTCTCAACAACTGCATTAAAGCCGGTACTGGCCTCAACATACCAGTAAATGTATAAAAACAGGGAGAGGCCTAAGGCGATGATGGATAGAACAAAAACAAATATGGGATGAAAAAACCATTTTGATTGATTCATGATCTGAAAATATAATAGTGTCTAATTGTTGTCAACACTCGAAAACAAAGTAAAGACACCCGGCCAGAATAATTAATGATTGACTTTTATATGTTCTTTGGTTTACAAAATACGTTTCATAAAATATGTTCAAAAAGGCGGAGGTGCCATGCGGCCTCCGCTTATGCGTTTTAACAAAGAAAAGGAGACAAACCCAAAATGGCAGAAGATCAGGAAATCAAGGAAAAATCTTTGGACAAGATGACGGTAAAGGATCTCCGGGAAGTCGCCAAGGAGATACCTGAGATTGCAGGGGTTCATGGTATGAACAAACCTGATCTCTTGAGCGCCATCAAAAAGGCACGGGGTATTAAAGAGGACACGGTCAAGAAAGAAAATGCTTCGGTTCAGGATCTTAAAAAGCAAATAAACGCGTTTAAGATAAAAAGAAAAGACGCATTGGAAGCAAAAGATTCGAAAATGGCGACAATTTACCGGCGGCGTATCAGCCGGCTCAAGAAAAAAACGCGCCGGGCTGCGTGACACACATCCTGAAGCGGGGTGCGGGCCTCCCGGGAAAAAGTTGATGCCGGGGAAAGTTTATGTCGGAAAAAAGTTTATGCCGGGGAAAGTTTATGCCGGGGAAAGTTTATGCCGGAAAAAAGTTTATGCCGGAAAAAAATTTATGATTGATCCAGCGGCTGTTGCCTTTGATATCGACTCGGTTGTGGCGGACACCATGACGTTGTTCATCGATATTGCCAGGGATGAGTTTAACATCAATGGAATTCAATACAGCGACTTCACTTCCTATTTCCTGGAAGATTGTATTGATATCGACGAAGATATTATAGCGGCCATCATCCAAAAACTTCTGGATGGTCACTATGATGCAGCATTAAGACCGTTTGAGGGGGCACCGGAAGTTCTTGCCCGACTGGGCCGGGATTACGCCCCTGTCTTGTTTGTTACCGCCAGACCTTATCCCGGCCCTATCAGCAACTGGATCAGGGAAACCATCGCTCTTGACCCCGGCGCAACAGAAATAGTGGCCACCGGTTCATATGAGGCTAAAATTGACATTCTGCTGGACAGGCATATCTCCTTTTTTGTTGAGGACAGGCTTGAAACCTGTTTTCCCCTTGTTGAAGCCGGTATAACGCCGGTGCTGTTTAAACAGCCATGGAACCGGAAAAACAACCGGTTTGTCGAAGTCGATACATGGTATGAGCTCGAAAAACTAATTGAGTTCAAATGAGATACGACCCCGTGATGAAGCCAATGGCCGCATTTCGGGAATCGCTTGCTTTTGAAGAAAAAATTAGTGAGTCCACATGAATCATGACCCTTTGGTTGAGCTAATGGCCGCATTTCGGGAATCGCTTGCTTCTGAAAAAGGGTATTCCGTCAATACCGGCCGGGCGTACGGACAGGACCTGGATGAGTTTTTCAACTATCTGAAAAAAAAGAGAACTGGAGAGGGAAGATCAGATAAAGACCTCACTGCCGACACCATTGATACACTTTCGATCCGGGAGTATCTTGGTTATCTGCATAACAAAAAAATTAAAAAATCTTCCATCGCCCGAAAACTGTCAGCCTTGCGGTCTTTTTTCAAATACCTTGTCAAGCGTGGTGTTTTGACGGACAACCCGGGTGATTCGATCCTGACACCCAAACAGGAAAAACCGATTCCGGCCTACCTTACGGTGGATGATATGTTTCGACTGCTTGATTCAATTTCTCAGGATACAACACCCGGAAGCCGGAACCGTGCCATTTTTGAAACGTTTTACTCAACAGGGATCCGTATCTCAGAGCTTGCCGGGCTGGATGTTGCAGATGTCGACTTCTCGAGTCGTGCCATTCGTGTTACGGGAAAAGGAAACATAGAACGGCAGGTACCCATTGGCAAAAAAGCATTGGGCACCATCAATACATACCGGACTCGCCTGAAAAAGGAGGCAGCGGGTCCCCCTGACCCATCGCGTTGGCATAACGGCCCCCTTTTTTTAAATAAAAACAAAGGCCGGCTGACAACCAGATCGATTCGACGGATACTTGATAAAATCGCAAAAGAATGCGGTCTGCCCCAGCCCATATCACCCCATGGTCTGCGGCATTCCTTTGCAACCCATATGCTCGATTCCGGAGCGGATTTGCGGGTGGTTCAAGAGCTTCTAGGACATAAAAGTCTGTCAACCACTCAGAAATATACACATGTGACCATTGATAAATTGATGGAAACGTACGACAAGGCACATCCGAGAAAGTAATATCCTGGATTTGCATTAAATATTTTACAAAAACGAGCCTTCAGGAGCATGCAATGCTGAACATTCACGGAACGACTATCCTGGCCATCCGGCATAAGGGAAAAATGGTGGTTGCCGGTGACGGCCAGGTGACCATGAACAACACCGTCATCAAGCATCATGCAAAAAAAGTGCGCCGGATTTACAACGATAAAATCATTGTGGGATTTGCCGGGGCAACAGCGGATGCGCTTAATCTTTTTGACCGCCTTGAAAAGAAACTGGATCGGTTTAACGGAAATCTGACCCGGTCGGCTGTAGAACTGGCAGGAGACTGGAGAACGGATAAATATCTAAGACGGCTTGAAGCCATACTGATTGCAGTAGATGACTCGAAAATGTTCCTCATCTCCGGGAATGGGGATGTGATTGAGCCTGATGAAGGATGTATCAGCATTGGTTCCGGAGGCGTTGCAGCCCAGGCCGCAGCCTTATCCCTCTTGAAGTATACCGATCTGGAGGCCAGGGATATCGTGGCCGAGGCCATGAAAATCGCGGCATCTATTTGTGTGTACACAAACGACTCCATAACCATTGAAGAGATGTAGCATTTTCCGGGAAATCCGGGTTAGGCAGCTCATATGAGTGACTTAAAACCAAGAGAAATTGTTAAAGAACTTGATAAATATATTATTGGACAGGAAAACGCAAAACGTTCCGTTGCAATTGCGCTCCGAAATCGCTGGCGCAGACGCCAGGTAGACAAAGAATTGAGGGATGAAATCGCGCCGAAGAACATCATCCTTATCGGTCCCACCGGTGTCGGGAAAACAGAGATCGCCAGGCGACTCGCCAGATTGACCCAATCGCCTTTTTATAAAGTCGAGGCATCCAAATTTACCGAAGTCGGCTATGTGGGCCGGGATGTTGAATCCATGATCAGGGATCTTCTGGAACTGACGGTAAACAAGGTCAAAAATGAAGCCAAAAGGATTGTAGAAGAAAAAGCACAGCAGATTGCTGAAGAACGGATGCTGGACCTGCTGCTTCCTAAGCCACAGCCGACACAGATGTCGAACCCTGAGAAGCCAAAAGAAACACCGCTTGAGCTCATTACTGAAAACGGCAGCGAATCCTCCTCCACGAGAGAAAAGCTCCGCCAAATGCTCCGCCAGGGAAAACTTGACAACCGGTATGTGGATCTTGATTTGCCGGATCGGTCCATGCCCATCGTGGAAATTTTCTCCAATGTGGGGATGGAGGAGATGGGGGTGAATTTTAAGGATATGCTCGGCAATTTGATGCCGAAAAATACAAAACGGCGAAAAATAAAGGTTCCCGAGGCCATGGATATCCTCGCCCAGGAAGAGATCCAGGGCCTTGTCGATATGGACAAGGTGATCAAACAGGCCGTTGAAAAAGTTGAACAATCCGGAATCATCTTTCTTGATGAAATTGACAAGGTGACCGGAAAAGAAAGCGGCCACGGACCCGACGTATCACGGGAAGGCGTCCAGAGGGACCTGCTTCCCATTGTGGAGGGCAGCACGGTGAACACAAAGTATGGACCTGTAAAAACAGACCATATCCTGTTTATCGCTTCAGGGGCCTTCCATGCATGCAAGCCTTCGGATTTGATACCTGAACTTCAGGGGCGATTTCCCATCCGGGTGGAGCTCAACTCTCTGGGTGCAAATGAATTTGCCAGGATATTGTGTGAACCGAAAAATGCACTGCTTCTTCAATATACGGCGCTTTTAAAGACAGAAGGCGTTGACATTGTTTTTGAAAGCCAGGCGATTAAAGATATCGCCAGGGTGGCCGAGGATGTCAACAATCATACGGAAAACATCGGCGCCAGAAGGCTGCACACGCTGATGGAATGCCTGTTGGAAGAAATCCTCTTCGAGGCGCCTGACATGAATTCCGAAAAAATAATCATAGACAGCAAATACGTTGATGATAAATTCAAGAAAATAAAGGATGATGAGGATTTAAGCCGGTTCATTTTGTAATACCCATAAACTTAAATAATGTGGTTAAATGCCAATGAAACCCGACAATACACTGACGAATCCAAATGCTGCCGACATCCTCATCGAGGCCCTGCCCTATATCAGACGATTTGTCGACAAAACCATCATCGTCAAATACGGCGGTCATGCCATGGTGGACCAGCAGCTGAAAACAGATTTTGCTCGGGATATTATCCTGCTTAAGTTTGTCGGCCTGAATCCGGTCATCGTCCATGGGGGGGGACCGCAGATAAACAAGGTTCTTGAACAGATGGGCATCTCTTCGAAATTTGTCAGGGGAATGCGCGTGACGGATGAACCGACAATGGATGTTGTCGAAATGGTCCTTGGGGGAAAGGTAAACAAAGAAATTGTCGCCCTGATCAACCACGAGGGAGGCAAAGCCGTCGGTTTAAGCGGCAAAGACGGTGCGCTTATCCGTGCCAAAAAACTTCACATCATGCACCGGCCCGAGGCAGATAAACCCCCTGAAATTATTGACCCGGGGCTGGTGGGCGAAGTGACCCATATTGACCCTCTCATTATAAATACCCTTGCGGAAAATGGCTTTATTCCGGTGATCGCACCGGTGGGCACAGGGGATTCAGGAGAAACCTACAACATCAATGCCGACCATGTGGCTGCAAAAATCGCCATAGCCCTTTCCGCGGAACGCCTTGTGTTTCTCACAGATATTGATGGTGTTCTGGACAGCTCCGGCCAGCTGATCTCATCAATTGCAGCGACCGAGGTAGACGCCATGATTGAGAAAGGGACAATTACCGGAGGCATGATACCCAAAATTGAAACCGCCCTGGAAGCGCTCACAAACGGTATTGAAAAAGTGCATATCCTTAACGGCACCCGGCGACACTCACTGCTGCTTGAGCTTTTCACAGATCAAGGTATTGGAACGGAACTAAAAAAATGAAAACAAATCTGATTGAACAGGCAGAAAATGTGTTTGCACCCACCTACAGCCGGTTCCCCATTGTTTTCGAAAAGGGCCGGGGCTGTGTACTGACGGATATCGATGGGAAAGACTATATCGACTTTCTTGCGGGAATTGCCGTGTGCAATCTGGGACACGCACATCCTGATGTTGCAAAAGCACTGACACTTCAGGCGGGCAAACTTTTTCATGTATCAAACCTGTACTATACCATTCCCCAGACAGCGCTGGCAGAACGTTTGATAAAATTAAGTTTCGCCGACAAAATATTTTTCTGCAACAGCGGGGCAGAGGCCAATGAAGCGGCCATCAAGCTTGCCCGAAAGTACTCCATGGGGAATGGAAACAAAGAACGGTATCGGATCATTGCCATGGAGAAATCGTTTCATGGACGGACCATGGCCACTCTGTCAGCCACCGGCCAGCCGAAAATCCGTGCAGGATTCGAGCCGGTGCTTGACGGTTTTGACTTTGTCCCTTTTAACAATATCGAAGCCCTGGAAAGCGCGATCACCCCATCTACCTGTGCGGTCATGGCAGAACCCATTCAGGGCGAGGGGGGCCTCAGATGCCCGGGACCCGACTATCTCAAAACCGTGAAAAAGATCTGCGAAGAAAACGATCTGCTTCTAATTTTCGATGAAATTCAAACCGGGATGGGGCGGACCGGGAAACTCTTTGCATATGAACATTTTAATATAACGCCCGATATCATGACCCTTGCCAAAGCACTGGGCAACGGGCTGCCCATCGGCGCAATGCTCGCAAAAAAAGAAGTTGCAGACGCTTTTACACCGGGCTCTCATGCATCGACTTTCGGCGGCACACCGATTGTGACAGCAGCGGCCCTTGAGGTGCTGAAGGTGTTTGAAAAAGAAAACATCGTCGACCATGCCATGGAAATGGGCACTTATTTAAAAGAAAAACTCGTGTGGCTTAAACAAAGACATACCCGGATTGAGGATGTGCGCGGGATGGGCCTTCTTCTGGGCATGCGGTTAAACACACCCGGAGCGCCCATTGTAAAAAGCTGCATGGAAAATGGATTTCTGATTAATTGCATTCAGGAAAATATATTACGATTTATTCCGCCTCTGATTGTCACAACTGATGAAATCGATTCTCTCATAGCCTGTCTTGATGACATTTTATAACGATAACCTGGTGACCCAACTGCGAGGCAAATTTGAAAAAAGATATACTGACCCTTTTAGACCTTGAAAAAAAGGATTTTAAACATCTTTTTCAGAGGGCTTTAGAACTAAAAAAAAGACATCAAAAGGGAATCCCGGACCGTTCCCTTGCCGGCAAAAGCCTCGGTCTTATATTTGAGAAGCCCTCCACCCGAACCCGGGTCTCCTTTGAAACGGCCATGGTTCAACTGGGGGGGACACCGATCTTCATCAGTGCCAAAGACACTCAAATCGTCCGGAATGAACCGGTAAGGGATACTGCCAGGGTTCTTTCCAGATATATCGATGCAGTGGCCATTCGCACATTTTCTCAAGACCTGCTAAACGGCTTTGCTGAATTTTCCGCCATACCGGTGATTAATGCGTTGACCGATCTTTATCATCCATGCCAGGTGTTGAGTGATCTCCTGACAATTATCGAGCTCAAGGGCAGTTTCAACGATCTGAAAATAGTCTGGATCGGTGATGGGAACAACGTGGCCAATTCATGGATAAACGCGGCGGCCGTCATCGATCTAAACCTGACGCTGGCGTGTCCCTCGGGATATGAGCCGGCCAAAGACATTCTGGAAAAGGCTCAGGCATTTGACTGTGGTGATATTATAGTTACCAACGACCCTCTTGAAGCAGTTGAAAACGCAGATGTTATCTATACGGATGTATGGGCAAGCATGGGGCAGGAGCGTGAGCAAACCATTCGGAAAAAGATTTTCAGCCCGTTTCAGGTGGATTCAAATCTGGTCAAAAGAGCGTCTGATGATGTGATCGTTATGCACTGCCTGCCGGCGCATCGGGGAGAAGAAATCAGTGAAGATGTGCTCGAGGGCAACCAGTCTGTGGTCTGGGATCAGGCTGAAAATAAAATGCATATGCACAAAGCAATCATCGATGTATTGATCAGAAACCAATCAGAGAACCCCGGTGCCCCGGATAGCGAATAAGCACCGCCGCATAGGCAGGGTCCGATAGAATGTAAAGATTGTGAAAGGAGAAAAAAGTGTCTGATATCAAAAAGGTGGTTCTGGCATACTCGGGGGGACTCGACACGTCGGTTATCCTCAAATGGCTGGCTGAAACCTACGATTGCGATGTCATCGCTTTTTCAGCCGACATCGGCCAGGAAGAGGAACTCGATGAAATTGAAACAAAAGCGTTGAAGACCGGCGCAGCAAAAGTATATGTGGATGATCTCAAAGAAACCTTTGTGTCCGATTATGTCTTTCCTGTGTTTCGGGCCAATGCAATATATGAAGGCCAGTATCTGCTGGGTACGTCTATTGCCCGGCCCTTGATCGCCAAGCGTCAGATGGAGATTGCACAAATCGAGGGCGCTGATGCTGTGAGCCACGGTGCCACAGGGAAAGGAAATGATCAGGTCCGGTTTGAACTCAGCTATCTCACCTTTGACCCCCATATAAAAATCATCGCCCCCTGGAGAGAATGGGACCTCAACTCCAGGACCGCCCTGATGGCATTTGCCGAAAAACACGGCATCCCCGTACCCACGACTCTGAAAAAACCATACAGCAGTGACCGAAACCTTCTCCACATCAGCTTTGAAGGCGGTGTACTTGAAGATCCCTGGAATGAACCTCCGGCGGATATGTTCGTCCTTTCTGTTTCACCGCAAGAGGCCCCGGATGAGCCGGAAGTGATTGACATCACATTCAGCCAGGGGAATCCTGTGGCAATTGACGGCCGATCCCTTTCGCCGGCTGATCTTTTAAAGGCGCTGAATCAGCTGGGCGGCCGACACGGGATCGGACGGGTCGATATCGTTGAAAATCGTTTTGTTGGAATGAAATCCCGCGGTGTGTATGAAACACCGGGCGGCACCATTCTAAGAGCTGCCCACATGGCCATGGAGTCGATTACCATGGACCGGGAGGTGATGCACTTAAGGGACTCATTGATACCCAAATATTCCGAGCTGGTCTATAACGGTTTCTGGTTTTCACCGGAGATGAAGCTGCTTCAAAGCCTGGTGGATCAGACCCAGCAGAATGTCACGGGAGATGTGCGCGTTCAGCTCTATAAAGGAAATACGTGTGTCCTCGGGCGCAGGTCAGACACCTCTCTTTACAGCGAAGCTTTCGCCACATTTGAGGATGATACGGTTTACAGTCAGAAAGACGCAGAAGGATTTATTCGACTCAATGCCCTGCGACTCCGCATTCAAAGTTTAATGAAACAATAGGGTTGGAGAGGTAAACGTATGTCTGAGAAACTATGGGACGGCCGATTTTCCGAAAAAACAGATCAGAGCGTGGAAGCATTTACATCCTCAATTGACGTGGATAGACGTCTTTATCGCCATGATATTGAAGGCAGTATTGCCCACTGCAAGATGCTGGCGCAGGCATCTATTATCACAGAGGATGAAGCACTCTCCTTGATTCAGGGGCTTTCCACCATCAGACGTGAGATCGAGAGAGGGCAATTCAGCTTTGATGACAGCCTGGAAGACATCCACATGCACATTGAGGCTCGCCTGGCGCAGGAAAACACCAAAACCGCTCAGAAACTTCATACAGCCAGGAGCAGAAACGACCAGGTGGCCCTTGATACACGAATGTATTTAAGGGATGCCGTCATCCTGATACTCAAACAATTGGCCGGGTTTCGCCAGGTTATTGTCGCGCTGTCCGAAAAGCATCTGGATGTTGTTATGCCCGGCTATACGCATCTGCAGCGAGCACAGCCGGTCCTTTTATCTCACCATCTGATGGCGTACTTTGAAATGTTTACCAGAGATGCCCAGCGATTTTCAGACGGATTAAACCGGATCAATGTAAATCCCCTGGGGAGTGCAGCACTGGCAGGCACCCCATATCCCATAGACCGGGAGGCGACATCTCAACTTCTCAATTTCCCCAAAACATCGAACAACAGCATCGATGCGGTATCAGACCGGGATTTTATCATTGAGTTCCTCTCATCGGCCAGTATCTGCATGATCCATTTTTCCCGGTTTTCAGAAGAACTGATCCTGTGGTCCTCATCTGAATTCAGTTTTATTGATCTGCCGGATTCCTTCACCACCGGCAGCAGCATCATGCCACAAAAAAAGAACCCGGATGTCCCGGAACTGGTACGGGGAAAAACCGGTCGGGTATTCGGCAACCTGATCGCCCTCTTAACCATTATGAAATCACTTCCGCTGGCCTATAACAGGGATATGCAGGAGGATAAAGAACCCCTTTTTGATACTGTCGATACGCTGAATGCCTGTATAGATATCTATACGAAAATGATCCCAAAACTGAAAATAAACAAAAAACGAATGCTGGAAGCCACCACCAAAGGTTTTTTAAATGCCACTGACATGGCAGACTATCTGGTGACAAAAGGATTGCCGTTCAGACAAGCACATGCCTGCGTCGGTAAAACCGTCAGTTATGCGCTTGATAAAAATAAAGAACTCCATGAACTCAGCCTGGGGGAGTTTAAAACTTTTTCCTCGATTGTCGAAGCGGACATCTTTGACGCGCTCACCACCCAGAAAATGATCAATCAGCGGAAATCTTTCGGGGGAACAGCCACTGCAAATGTGAATGCCGCCATTTTAAAAGCAAAAACAGCACTGGAAAAAGAAAAAAAGAAATTGGAAAAATATAAACCGATCTAATCCCGCCTGAACCGATTTTTTTGTCTGGGGGATGAACTTGTCCGGGAGCAGGTACAGGGCAAAAATTGTGGGAAAATCCATTTCAAAAACAGAATCCGGCCATATGAAAAAAGGACCCCCTAAAAATCAATTTTATACGATCATCTGCCTGTTATTATGCCCGATCATTCCACTCCTGTTTGCTGCTGGATGCGGCAAAAAAACCTCCCCGATTCCTCCGGGTCAGACAATCTCAATGCCTGTCCTCCAGTTAACAAAAGAGATAAACAACAACACGTTAATCCTGCGATGGACAATTGACCCGGTCAACGGGAAAGACATATGGGAAAATTTTGCGGTCTTCCGGTCCAAAATCACTTCTGATGAATCGAGATGCAACAACTGCCCGATTTTATTTAAACTCATTGCCGATATGCCCATCACCGACCAGGCAGAGGACACCACAGGAAAAAAAGAAATGCACTTTCAGGAACAATTGGAAGAGGGATTCAACTATGTCTATAAAGTGACCGGATATACAGGAAACAGCATGGACGGTCATGATTCAACCCTGGTCACATTTGATTTTTAACCTAATGGCTGCTCAACACCATATCGCCTATATTTCAGTCGGTTCCAATATGGGAGACCGGGCATTGAACTGCGAAAACGGCATTTCGGCTCTGGGAAAATCAGCATCCGTTCGCATATTGAACCAATCTTTGTTTTATTTAACCGAACCGGTAGATTACCTGGACCAGGACTGGTTTATTAATGCGGCCATCAAAATTCAGACACAACTGGATTCATTTCAATTGCTGACAACGCTGAAATTGATCGAAGAGAATGCCGGAAGAGAATCAAACCGCATCAGGTTTGGACCCCGGGTTCTTGATATGGACATCGTCTTTTACGACAATGCCATCATCAATACACCCAATCTTGTTATTCCACATCCCAGGATGCATAATAGGTGTTTTATCTTGCAGCCGCTTTGTGATATAGACCCGGATATTGTTCACCCGGTGTTCAGGAAGAGTGTCCAGAATTTACTTGAAAATCTGGATGATCATTGTCAAAAGGTTATTCCTTACCCATGCTGAGACTTATTATATTTATCGGTATTATCTATGCGGCTTACAGGATTGGAAAGTCCTGGCAGGGTCAAAATTTTTTTTCAATCAACAAAGGTAAGGGGCATGAAGCCCGACAGATTAATGATATCATGGTGAAAGACCCTTTCTGCAATACGTATTTCCCTAAAAAAGATGGATTTCACTTGAAAAGGAATGGACAGAATTTATATTTCTGTAGTACTGATTGCAGGGACAAATATATTGCATCGCAAACAAATCCGTAACTCATGGCAGTGAAGGAAAATGGACAGGAGGTTTTATTAGATGAAATTTTTTATTGATACCGCAAACATTGATGAAATAAAAGAAGCGCACAGCATGGGGATGGTCGATGGCGTGACCACAAATCCGACATTGATCGCAAGGGAAGGCAGAAATTTCGAAGAGATCATTACCGACATCTGCGAAATCGTCGATGGCCCCATCAGTGCTGAGGTCATCGGGCTCAAAACTGAAGAAATGGTCACAGAGGCCCGGGTGCTGGCTGCGATTCATAAAAATATCGTGATAAAAATTCCCATGACCGTGGACGGACTCAAAGCCGCCCGCATTTTGACGGACGAAGGAATCAAAACAAATGTCACCCTTGTTTTCTCACCCCTGCAGGCCCTGATGGCCGCAAAGGCAGGGGCCACATATGTCAGTCCCTTTGTGGGACGGCTGGACGACCTCTCTCAGGACGGCCTCCTTCTAGTGGAACAAATTGTTGAAATTTATAATAATTATGCATATGATACTGAAATTATTGTGGCGAGTGTCCGAAATCCGCTTCACATTCTCGAATCTGCCATGATGGGTGCTGATATTGCCACGATTCCTTTTGATGTTCTCGGAAAGTTAGCGGCCCATCCCATGACGGATAAAGGGCTAAAGGCCTTTTTAAAAGACTGGGAAAAAAGAAAAAAATAAACGTCTCTCATGATTTATCTTTTTAAACCATATTAAATGATACGCTAAAAACAATGCCTTCAGAAAGCAAATTCATACGCCTGTTACAGAATCCAAATGCACTGACATTGGTTCGCATCGCCGCCAGTCCGATGATGATCCTCCTGCTCCTTTGCCCAAACCGGTTTTTCGCTTTCCTGGCCGCTTTGGTGTTCACTATTGCCGCGATTACGGATTACCTGGATGGTTTTTTTGCGCGGCGCGATGGGCTGGTGTCGAATTTTGGCAAAGCAATGGATCCTCTTGCAGACAAACTTCTGATCTCGATACCATTAATCATGATGACATCCTATGGGTGGGTGCCGGCCTGGATGGTCTGCCTCATTATCGGGCGTGAAATCGCTGTCACCGGTCTGCGGAATATTATTTCCGAAAGGGAAGAGGATATATCCGCATCCAACCTTGGAAAATATAAGACAGGGTTCCAGATTGCCGCGATCATACCGCTATTGCTCCACTATCCATATTTTGGAATCAATTTACACGGCATCGGCACTTTTCTGCTATGGGGTGCCCTGGTATTCACCCTGTGGTCCGGCATAGACTATTTCATTCGATTCAGAAAGCTTCTTGAAAATTAGCCTGTTTTCTATTGACAAAATTTGAAAAAGCCGTTAAAAATGTGAGTTTGAGCGGGAATAGCTCAGTGGTAGAGTGCGACCTTACCAAGGTCGATGTCGCGCGTTCAAATCCCGTTTCCCGCTCCATTGT
>JAUXCK010000010.1 GCA_030618925.1 Desulfobacteraceae bacterium | reverse complement strand
AGCCATGTCGTTCTGTGAGCCAAGGAGTTGTTACCAGCAGTTGTCTTCCTAAGACCGCTTGGCCTCCGACTTGCCGGACGCGTTCGAAGAAGAAATCGAGGAGGCCGAGGAGATCCTTAGAGAGTGGGTAGAAAAAGAAAGTCTGGCGTCGTCTGTCCGCTGCCAGGCTGTTGCGACCGAAGCACGATTGGGTGCAATTGTCGACGAAACATGCCGGCATGACCTGGTGGTTATGGCTGCAACCCATACCCGGGGACTCAGGAGGCTGTTTTTCGGCTCAGTTGCTGAAGATGTCGCACAGTGCTGCCAACGGCCTATGTTGATTGTATATGGGTATGGCAATTAAGATTTCCGGCGTCATCCCTTAAAAAGTGTGGCGGCGTTTTCATAGAGCCATTTTTTTTTCACTTCTTCCTTAAGCGGTAATTCCAGCACCTGATCAGCCAACTCCCTGATTGAGAGCCCCATAAACAGCCAGGTGGAGCCGAAAAGCACCTTGTCCTGGAGAACAGAATTTCCGTAATGAAAAAGCGGCTCCCAGCCTGCGCCGGGCTTGGTGAGATATTTTGGCAGATAGGATGCAAAATCAATATAGATATTCGGATTCCGCCAGGCCACGGCCATCATCTCCGCCACCCATGGCCATCCCCCATGGCCGGCGATCATTTTCAGCTCGGGAAAATCCTGCGCCACGATGTCCAGATAGACAGGCCTTTCCACTTCCATGGTCTGGGTTGAATAGTTAATTGAAAGGTGAAACCAGATCGGCATACCCAGCTCCACACATGTGGCATACAACGGGTACATTTTCCTGTGATGCGGCGGTATTCCGAACATGAACGGCCTGACGGCAATACCCCGAAGTCCGATATCATAGGATCTTCTTATTTCCCTGACCGCATCCATGCCCTTTAATGGATCAATCCCTGCGATGCCGATGAATTTGTCCGGATACTGCTTTACAATATCCGCATAATAGTCATTTGGAAGTCCTTTAAGGCCGCCGGGGGTCTCTTCATCCAGGTTGAAAATGACCGCCTTTTCAACTCCCATATCATCAAGCTGTTGTAAAAAGTTTTCCACACTATCGGACATGGGTGCGATTCTGGGTGCCAGTACTTTTCGCATGTCATCCTGTGTCATCGTCGTCTTGATGGTATAAAGCTCCTCAGCCTCCATCCCGAGCAAGGGAGCCACTTTCGGCCCGAAAACATCTTTTAGATAGGGTGCCATCTGGGGGGGCAACGCGGTGATTAAGTCAAGTATGACTTCTTTTGTCGGGACATAACATAAGGAATCAAAAATTTTATATTCAGGCTTTATTTTTTCCCTCCTGTTCCTGTGCGCTCCGGCACGGGTGAGATCATCAGTGAGTGGGCCGGGCTGTCAGGCAGTGTGTCGGGAAGTGTTATAGACAGGTCCGTCCCAAGTTGTTGCCATTTGAGATCGTCCGGAAAACCAAGAAGTTTTATGCACGTATGTCCTGCCGCCCGAAGGTGTTTGATGATAACATCCTGATGGTCAGGCGTATCGAGCAGTGTGGCGTATACCCTATTTTTTTTCCGGGTAAACCGGATATCAATATTGCAAACGGTTTTGCCTTCGGCATCCGTCCAGGGTCGTGTGTCAAAAATGGCCTCCCCGTTTGTCTCAAGCCATTTCCCCAACCCCAGTACACGTTCTATTTGCACATCCGGCAAGGTCCCGTCGGCCATGGGTCCGATGTTGAGCAAAAGGTTTCCGTTTTTGCTCACAACATCCACAAGCATTTTTACCAGTTCGGGTGTTGTCAGATAATCTTCAGGGGTTTCATTCTGATTGTAGCCAAATGATTTTCCAATCCCCCGGACACATTCCCATTTGTATTTTGAGATGGTAGACAGCGTGGTATATTCCGGAGTAGCGTAATCACAGTGCGGCGGCTTAGGCGGTTTAATGCCGTGTTTTAATGTCATTTTCAAAAAAAACCACCCCAGGATGCGCCTGATGGGCCATGCGGTGAACAGCCATCGGCCCTTCCTGGGAATCTGTATCCAGCGGTCATTCACCAGGCCGTCAGAAATTGTATTGTAATAATATGCAAACAGGTCAAAAAGGTTGGTGCCGGGCGGGTAGCCGATATCGTTCCAGAGGATAGATGGTCTGTATCTGTCAATGAGTTCGCGATAGTGTCTGTTTACATAATCCACGTATTTCTTGTCTGTAGGACCGTTTACGATTAAGCTCGACACATCGGTTATGGGCGCTTCATTAAATGACCAGTCAAGTGCGCCTGAATAGTAAAACCCCATTCGCATGTCCCTTGCTTTTACTGCGCGCGTCAATTCTCCCACAACATCACGATCGGTATGCCACCCTTTCTTTATGGGGTTTGGACAATCACTGGGCCAGAGGAGAAAGCCGTCATGGTGTTTTGTGACAAGAACAACATACCTGGCGCCTGCTGTTTTAAACGTTTCTGCCCATGTTTCCGGGTCCCAGTTTTTTATTGAGTTGTTGAACTCGGATGCAAAATTGTCATAGGAATAATCTTCCCCGTATTTTTCATAGTGGTATTTCTGAACCGGGCTGTCCTTGAGCTTCAGGGAGTTGAGATACCATTCAGCATAGGGGTTATTGGTGTGATGCGCTTCCCATCCCTGGCTTTTAAGTGTTTCGGTAATATCTCCCAAACCTGTGGGGGCAAAAGCAGGAATGGCGGAAAGACTCCAGTGGATAAAGATGCCAAATTTCGCGTCATGGTACCATTCGGGAATAAGATGTTTTTTAACGGATGCCAGAGTCGGCTCAAATTTTTCGTTCATTGCTGCCTCCGAAGCCTGCAGGTGTTAATTTAGCAAATAAGGATAAGAGCGTGACAGGGGCTTCATATGAGAGTTTGAAGATTATTACAAGTGTGAAATGGACTTAAACAATATTAGGTCGATATCTTTTTATTATTTTCAGAAAATTTAAAATACATCATTTGCACTATATCATTTGTTTCCATGCTATCAAATATGAAGTAATGGCGCGTATTTTTTTATTGACCGTGAAAACAAACTGTGGAAAGTTGATGCCGTTGTTATTTTTGATTTTACAGTCAGGAGGTAGGGTGAGATGAAATCAACCCATCAGTTTCTCGCCATGGATTTCGGGGCTGAAAGCGGCCGGGCTGCTCTTGTGACGCTGCAGGAAGACAAGGTTGAGATGAAAGAGATACACCGTTTTCTGAACCGCCCGGTTAAACGTCAGGGGACACTTTACTGGGATTTTCCCTATCTGTTTTCAGAGATCCTGGAAGTCTTGCGAATGTGTGCTGATGGAAAATTCCCGCTGGACGGGATCGGCGTTGATACCTGGGGTGTAGATTTCGGCCTGCTCGGACCGGACGGACAGATTCTGTCCAATCCTGTGCATTATCGCGATCCCCGCACGAACAACATCCATAACTATTCCGATCCGGTTATGCCAAGGAAGGACATTTTTTCACTTACAGGGTGTGAGCCATGGGCCATCAGCTCTTTGTTTCAGCTGCTGGCAATGCAGAGGGATCATTCACCTGAGCTGGAAAAGGCCGACGCTTTTCTGAACATGCCGGACCTGTTTAATTTTTTTCTGACAGGCATCAAATCCTCGGAGAGGTCCATCTTAAGCACTTCCAACCTGCTTGGTATCAACGGCCAGTGGTGCAGGGATGTGATCCAGAGATTTGCTCTTCCTGAAATTTTTGGAAAGATTGTGGAGCCCGGTACCCTGCTGGGGCCACTGTCCTCTGAAACTGAAACCATGACAGGCCTTTCCGGGGTTCCAGTGATTGCCACCTGCGGCCACGACACCTCGGTAGTGGCTGCCGCAATTCCGGCAAAAGGCAGCGACTGGGCTTTCTTAAGCTCAGGCACATGGAGCATCCTCGGCATACTAGGTGCTGAGCCGGTGACATCGTCAGCATCTTTTGAAAACGGGTTCAGCAATGAGGTTACGCTTGGCGGATGGTTTTTATGCCGAAATATTGTGGGCCTCTGGCTTGTCCAGGAACTGTGCCGCAAATGGAACATGCCGGATGATCCCTGGGATTATGGCCGTATGGCGCGCGAAGCGTCTGAAGGCAGGTCCCTGTCAATGTTTGATGTGGCTGATGATTCATTAATGGCACCTGAAGATATGGAAAAGGCATTAATGGATCTGCTGGATCGCCATGGGCAGTCATTGCCGGATTCAAGGAAAGCGCTTCTTAGAATTGTCCTGGAGAGCCTTGCCATGGAGGTTGCTTTCCGCTTAAATATGATGAGTGAACTCAGGGGGGAGGGGATTAACACCTTGTTTATTGGGGGCGGGGGAACTGCCAACAGACTGCTCTGCCAGCTTACTGCCAATGCTTGCCGGATACCGGTATATGCCGGTGTTTCAGAGTGCACTGCCCTGGGTAACGCCCTTGTCCAGGCAACGGCACTGGGCGTTATCAGCGGGCCGGACCGGATCAGAGAAATTATGCGAAACAGCTTTGAATTGACGGTTTATGAACCACAGGATATAAGCGTGTGGGGTGAGAAGTTGGAGCGTTATAAACGGATTAAGAGCTAATACGACTCATCCTCAAAGCCATTTATAATTTTCATAATGGAAGGAGAGACAAGATGGAAAAAGCCAAAAAACTGCCTGCATCGAGAGCCCTCAAACCATCTGCAGTGACCTTTGGTGTTTGTGCGCCATGTGATCCGCGGATTGACCAGGAGGCGCGCGATCGGACCTGCAATATCATCGAGATCCTCGCAGATTTTATCATTAAACAAGTTAAAATGCCTGATGGAAGCCCGGTAAATGTTGTCTGGACACCGGTGCTTATCGACGGAGAAAAACAGGCCGATATTGTCGCCAATCAGTTCAGGGAGGCAAAAGTCGATGCAATTGTATGCGCACCGGATACTTGGGCGTTTCCACAGTTGACGCTCATGAGCCTTCTGGCGCACATGCCGGCGGACATGCCTGTGAATATCACGTGTGGAAACAGCGCACCCAAACCAGGCGTGGTCTATGCACACGCTGTGAATGGGGCACTGGCGCAATCCGGAAGACTCACGCACTTGAACATCGGTTCCTGGCCGGATACAGGTATGAAACCCAAGCCAACCCCGGACACGGTCAAGGCCTTGATCGACTGGTGCTATGCGGCGCTGACCTTTGCCGGTCTCAAGGGTCGCCGCGTGCTGGTTTTCGGACATGACTCCATGGGTATGGAAACCGCTCTTTCCCACATTATCCCCACACGCAGGTCATTCGGGCTTGAGATTGCACGGCTGGACATGAAGCTCCTGGCCGACATGCTGAACAAAGGCGCGTACAGCAAAAAAGAACAAAAAGGGCTTCGGTCATGGCTTACGAAACATCTGGGCAAACGGATCGATTTCTCCCAGAAAAATGCATCTAAAAAGCTTGACCAATCCCTTGCCATGTATCTGATTATGCGCGACCTTATGGAGGAAATTAATGCAGTGGGCGGCGGGTTTATGAATCAGCTGGAATGGGGCAGTGATCTCAGGGGCATTCCGCTGCCCATATGTGATATGGCCGAATCTTTAATGAATTCTACTTTTGATCACAACGGACCGAAACCGGTAATACCATTTGCGACGGAAGCAGATACTCAGGGGCTTCTGACCATGCTTGTTATGACATGGCTTTCAGGTGGCAACCCCCCGCTTTTTATGGATTTCAGAAAGGTGTGGGAGCCATGGGAAATTCAGAAAGCGGCCAAAACCCTTAAGGTCAGGTATACCAAAAAGGATATCTGGGCACAGCACGGGTTTGTGGATGGCGACAACTCTGGCTCAGCCAGTTTGAACTGGGCCGGCAAACCGGATGACGCATTCAAGGATGTTATTAAAAAAATCTGGATGCCGGGGGCTGAGATGGATTATTTTCCCGGCGGCGGCAACAGTGTGTCTTTTATTTCCCCGGGTGGCATTCAGGGCATAGCCGGCCGGCTCACGTATTCAGATCTTAACGGCATGTTCAGCCTGATTTGGGATGAGGCGTTTACGGTAGATTTGCCGGCGAAACTTGCCCGTTTTGTGGCGGACAGCTCCAATGTCACCTGGCCGCACACATGGGTTGTCCCCAAATATGCCTCCATGATTGAGTACAAACAGTATGCGCCGGCAAATCATTTTCACATGACCTGGAACCTGGAGGTGGCCAGGCTTCAGTTCTGGATGGATCTGACCAATGTGCTATCTGTTACACCCTGGCAGGCAAGGCCGGACTTTATTGCCGGTTTTGACCGTCCGCTTCCGCTCATGTACCTGATGAACGGGGGTGAGAATGCAACAAAGCACTTGAGGGCATAGAGGAAGGAGGGACACGGCAGGACTTAAATCGGCTGAATCTCCATGAGTTCACCGGGCTTTAACTGAATGCTTTTTCTGACATTGCCAGGCTGAAAAAACAGCATTGTTCACAATGAGCTGCATATTGTGTTACTCCTTTTCCATCATTGTTATGGTCCGCCACACGCCTTCGATCACATTGTTCATTCCTGCACCGCTTTCACTCTGTGCACCGATAAACCACAGTCCCCTAAAGGGTGTTTTATGGGGCAGTCCCTTTTTTCCCATCACAGGGGGAGGGATAGATGTCAATTTTACCGGAGGTAATACTATAGTTATCGTAACGCCCTTAATCTTCATGTATTTTTGAAGATTTGGATATCCGGGCTTGGCGATGTCACTTTTTTCGATTCAGCCTTTCTGGAAATGTAAATCTATTGATCATTTTTGTGTTTGGTATTAGGATTACTGGGAGCATAGCAGCAAGTGATATAAAACAGCATGGAGTTTTGCAGGCGCATGTCCAGAAAAATAATAAATCATTTTTTGTTCCTTCTGTTGGCGTTTTCCGCACCTGTTGATTCTTTTGCCACGGTCGATTTTGAGCGGCTAAACGGGTCTGATCTGGGCATGGGAATCGGTGCACGGGCCATGGGGTTTGGGGGTGCTTTTGTGTCGATAGCCGACGATGCTTCAGCCATATTCTGGAATCCAGCCGGTTTGGTGGATTTGAACCAGCACCAACTCTCTTTTTCTGTTGATTTGCCAAAAGATTTAAATTCCGCCATATTGATCCTGAAGCCGGCTTTCTGGGGATTGGAGCAATTGAATTTTGCCCTGGGAATAGCGGGCGTGAACAGGCTGAGCTTTACAGGCGACAGCGGCGAAGGCACATGGGCGGGTACCCCATCCTATTTTCTTGATGTGAGCATGATCGATATTGATGAAGATTTCAGTGGAACGGTTGATTCTCAAACAAGGGACGCAAGGATAAGCCTTGCGTTGACCTTGCCAAAATTCAGAAAATTATCTTTGGGCATTAATTTTATTTACGTGGACTGAGTGTCTGATCTGTGCGGGACAGTTGGTCCTGATGACGTTAGCCGAAGGGTTGAGGTCGAATACAACAGTTTTGACCTGGGTGTCTTATATCGCCTGTCCGAAAAGACCAAAATCGGGCTAATGATAAAAAATGTATACGGGTTTTCCTTTGTGGAAAAGTATAATGCATTTTCTTTGCCGCGCTATGTCACACTGGGGATATCATCTAAAAGGGGGGGGACCACATTTGCCCTGGATTGTGAAACCATATTCGGTAATTTCGGGGGTATTTCTAAGCGAGAAGCAAAATTTCTGGTGATACGAACCGGTCTTGAGAAGGAGATCTGGAATTATTACAGGGTTAGATTTGGATTGATATTCCCCCTTGTGGCCCAATTATCGACCTCAGGAGACCTCAGAAAGGACATGCCGTGGCCAAAGATGGGCGGCGCCATCGGGGCCGGCGCAGAGTTTGGTCGATTTTCTGTTGATCTTGCCGCATATGGTGACCCGGCAAAGACATATGTAGAGCAGGAACCGGAATTTGCTGCCACAGGGACGGTCACATTAAAATTTTAACTCGCATCCACCCCTAAACAGCTCTTGTTTCGATGTCTGCGTCGGGCGCAGAAAAATGCCGCATATTTCATTGACCGGGACAGGAATCTCCAGGATTCAATTGTTGCGAGAACACCTCAGTGTTTTTAAAAAGGAGCGGTAATGAATCGGTTGAATGTCCTTTGGAACAATCAGGGGGATGGCGAAAAGGGGCTGATATTCAATATCCAGCGGTACAGTATTCAGGACGGCCCCGGCATCCGGACGACCGTTTTTTTAAAATCCTGTCCTCTGCGCTGCAGATGGTGTTCCAATCCTGAATCTCAGAATCCTTTTCCAGAAATCATGGTAAGGGCACAAAAGTGCCAGGCCTGCGGGCAATGTGTTGAATCTTGTGAAAAAGGTGCTGTTGCCATTGTAGATGGCACTGCCTGTATCGATCGATCTGTTTGTAACCGATGCATGGACTGCGTGGCGGTATGCCCCACAGGCACGCTCGAATCCACAGGACAATATATGCGGCTTGAAGATGTGGTTGAAGAAGTCAGCCGGGATGAACTGTTTTATAAAAATTCCGGAGGCGGTGTGACCTTGTCCGGAGGAGAACCCCTGGCGCAGCCTGATTTTGCCCTTAACTTTTTAAAAAGATGCAAGGAAAGATTGCTCAGCACCGCCCTGGATACGAGCGGGTATGTGAAGTGGGATATCCTGGACCGGGTTCTGGAGTATACAGACTTGGTGCTTTTTGATGTCAAGCACCTGGATCCGGAGTTGCACTTCCAGGCAACACATGTCTATAATAACCTGATATTGGAAAATCTTGATAAAATCATCCGGGCAGACCGGTCAAGGGTCTGGATACGGGTTCCCGTTATTTCGGGCTTTAATGATTCGGAAGAGCACGCAAGGCACCTGGCAAGGCGCTTACACGGAATGCCGGTTGAAAAAATTTCTCTGCTACACTTTCATGAATGGGGGAAACCCAAGTACGCCTTTTTGGGCCGGGAATATCCCTGCAGCGATACGGACAGCCATGCCAAGGAGACATTAAACCACCTGAAGGACATACTGGAGGATGAAGGACTTTGCGTTACCATTGATTATTAGTTAGTGTCCATCCATAAATGGTTATTTTTCCCGATGTCGGAGCCGGGGTCAAATTATAACCCTCTCTCAACTTCTACCGGGTTCAGGTTGAGCAATTTTTGATGTTTAAAATGCACAATTTCAGACCAGCGTAAGGAGGAGATGATTATGGAAAAGCGCGTATGGCATGAGCATTATGTTCCCCAAGTGCCACCCAGAATTGATTATGAGAATGTAACCCTGCCTGAGGCCCTCGATCGCACGGCTCAGAGATTTCCAAAAAATACAACCCTGGCAGTATGGGGATGATCCATGCTGCCGTCACCTTATTTCAAAGCGTTGCGAACAAACGGGAAAAGGTAGAGGAAAAATAGATTGCTGGAGAAAAAAATGGACAGGACGATAAGGGTGCTCGTATCAAAGGTGGGACTGGATGGGCATGACAGAGGCGCGAAGGTCATTGCATATGGGTTGCGTGACATTGGGTTTGAAGTCATCTTTTTGGGTATTGGCCATACACCCGAACAAATTGTGATCACGGCTCTCCAGGAAGATGTGGACGCTGTCGGCCTGTTTGTCCTGTCGGGCGCTCATCTTCCGTTGACAAAGCGGGTAATAGAAGGGTTGAAAGAAAAAGGCGGAGAGGATATCGCCATCCTGGTGGGCGGGGCAATCCCGGACGAGGACAAGACACAACTAAAGGAAATGGGTGTGCTCGAGGTATTGACATCAGGTATCCGCATCGATCAGGTCGCGCAACTCATCAATGATCATGCTTTCACCAGGGCATCGCATAAACGTGTATAACCGGAAATAAGGAGCCAATAAATGAATGACAATGTTTTGCTGGTGGAAAAGAGAGAACGGGTTGCGATTTTGAGCTTTAACAGGCCTGAAAAAAGGAATGCACTGTCGCCGGACCTGCTCATCCAGATCTATCAGACATTGGAAGAATTTTCAAAAAATGACGATATCCGGGCAGTGATTTTTCGAGGGCACGGTGATGTGTCGTTTTCCTCCGGATATGACATCTCTGCATTACCGACCAAGGCCTCAGAAGAGGTTATGAAAGCGATGAAAACACAAAACCCCTATGATCTTACGCTGCAGTTGATCAAAAATTTCAAATACCCCACCATTGCCATGTTGAACGGCTATGCATTTGGCGCAGGCTTCGGCCTGTCTATCGCCTGTGACATTCGTATCGCGGCAGACGATATACGCATGGGGATGCCGCCTGCAAAGCTCGGTGTTGTATATCATCACGAAGGTGTTAAGCAATTTATCGGTGCCGTGGGACTGGGAAGAACCAGGGAAATATTTTTGACCGCGCGGACTTACAAGGGGGGGGAACTCCTCGCAAGCGGGATAGTGGACTGGCTGATACCCAGGGAAGAACTGGAATCGTTTACATTTGACTATGCTTACAATATTTCCCGGAATGCGCCCCTTTCCCTTCGGGGGATGAAAAAAATTATTAATATGTTCGAGGATAACATTGTTTTACATGAGGTCCAGAAGAAAGAGGCCGAAGATCTGGTGAGAGAGGCGTTTCAGAGTGATGACCTGAAGGAGGGACAGACCGCATTTCTTGAAAAGAGAAAGCCGACCTTTACCGGCAGGTAGGGCGGCATCTTTTAAAATGCGTTAGAAGAACGAAAGATTGGATCAAAAAGGGTAAGCAGATTGGAGCAGCATATGGACAGCAAATGGCGTCAATTGATGACTGACATGAAATCCGGTTCTGTTCCGGCACTTTCAAGATTGATCACACGTGTGGAGAGCCGTGAACCCGGGTGGATGGAGGCGATGCAGGAGATTTTTCCAGATACCGGGAAGGCGCGGCTCATCGGCATAACGGGCTCCCCCGGGGCAGGAAAAAGCACCCTCACCAGCCAGGTCGCCTGCATACTTGTGGAACAGGGCTTTACGGTGGGAATCATTGCCGTTGATCCTTCAAGCCCCTTTTCAGGAGGGGCCCTTTTGGGTGATCGAATCCGGATGAGGGATGTGAGCTGCCTTGAGGGGGTCTTTGTCCGGTCCATGGCCACCCGGGGGGCCTTGGGAGGATTGAATCAGTCTGCCCGGGATGTGGCCAAGATCATGGATGCCTTTGGCAAGGATTTTGTTCTGATTGAAACAGTCGGCGTGGGGCAGGATGAAATTGAGGTTGTGAAAACTGTAGACCTGGTTCTGGTGATATGCGTTCCCGGACAGGGGGACGGGATTCAAGCCATTAAAGCCGGTGTGCTGGAGATCGCTAATATTTTCGTGGTGAACAAGGCGGATCGGGAAGGGGCTGATCAGGTGGTGCTGGATATCGAGACCATGCTCGAACTGGGTTCGGATTCAGATGCTCTGAAACCGCTGATTATCAAAACCATTGCGACCCGGGGAGAGGGCATTTCGTTTCTTGTGGATCAGACCCTCGACTTATTAAAGACCCTCGACCGAAAAGATGCCTGGCAGAAAAATCGGATTCAGGAGGAATTGATCGGGCTGGTTGAAAAGGAGATCGTGGGCCTCATTAAAAAGCACTGGAACGAAACCGGAGGTCTTGATCGGGCAGTCAACCAGATCCTGGATGGGGAAAGTGACCCTTACTCCATTGCTCAAAAGGTGACGGCCCCGGTTGCCGGTTTTTTTAAACAAAAGTAAATTACCAGAGCATGTTCGCACGGAAAAAAATAAGTTGCAGTGAAGCGAAACATTTTTTAGCGATTCCTGAAATAATTTTCAAATTATTTGAGAAAATGAATCAGATCGCACCTCCTTTTTTACTTGACACTCCAGCTGATTTCCAAATAATATAGTCATTACGACAACCGCTATAACAGTGATATATGATAACCAATCTGAGACAGACGATGATGTCATGTCTGAGGCGGAACTCATCCACAGCTTTGTTGACATCGTATCCAAGAACGGCAATCTTTTGCTCAATGTGGGGCCAAAAATGAATGGCGACATCCCGGAAATCGAGATGGCACGTCCCCACCAACTGGGCACATGGCTTTCCGTGAACGGTCCCGCTATCTTTTGCACAAGGCCCTGGGTCCGGCCGGAGGGGAAAACCGGATCAGGCCATCCGATAAGGTTTGCTCAGGATCAGGATGAGAATGTGCTTTTTGCGATCGTTCTAAATGACCTGGAGGTGGCGTACACCCTGGCACTGCGGGAGTGATTCTCCTTCTATCCGAACCCATTCATGTCAAGGCGGCTCACAATGGTCACCAACGTGTGTCCGACCCTGCCCGATGCCCGGCACTCATGATTTCTTGACATCTGTGTTTTTCAGACATATATAGAAGCCTTCTTATTAGCGTCTTATTGGGAGTGCATTTATGACTTTTGATTTAATAATCGGCTTGATTTTATTAACTGTCTCCCTGAGCGGAGTAATCATTTTTACGCTATGGAGCAGGCATATCATTGAACGAATTCATTCCGGTTCTCCAGACACATCAAAAGAAATCCACGAAAACATCATTAATGAACGAAAAAGCTGACACAAATACGGAAGCAGGAAGCCACAGGATATCCACTGAACTTTCCCGCAATCTCAGACTTCTTCATGTCACCATGATGGGTGTGGGAATGATGATTGGTGCCGGAGTTTTTCTGGGTGTGGGCAATGCGATAAAAGTTGCGGGGCCTGGCGGTGTTATTCTCACTTTTGCACTGAACGCGTTAATCGCGATGTTCACAGCCATGTCTTATGCTGAATTGAGTTCAGCGATACCTAAAGCGGGTGGCGCGTATAATTTCGCGAGGGTAGGGTTTGGCCGGGGGACAAGTTTTATTGCGGGATGGATGGAGTGGTTTGCGTCATCTGTCGCGGGAAGTCTATATGCCGTCACTTTCGCGTTGTATACTGTCAACTACCTTTCTCAACTCGGTATTATTAATGCTGAAGGTTTTCAGCTGATTCTTATTGAAAAGACAGTCGCTGTCCTTATAGCGGGTTGTTTTATATACATTAATTACCGCGGTGTCTCTGAAACCGGAAGTCTCGGCGTCTTTTTTACACTTGGGCAGACAGCCACACTTATCTTTATCGCTGGAGTGGGCGTGTATACCGTATTTGTAGACCCGGTAAGACTGGAAAATTTTAAACCTTTCATGCCCAACGGGTGGGATAAACTTTTGATTACCATGGGATTTACATATGTCGCATTTGAAGGGTTTGAAGTCATTGCACAGGCCGGTGACGAAACCATCGATCCCAGGCGAAATCTTCCCAAAGCGATGATTTATTCTATTTTCATTGTTGTCTTTACCTATGTGGGTGTCGCATTTGCCGCTATTGTCGGGGTAAAAGGGGTCGGTATGGCGCCCTGGCAGTGGATTGGATCTTTTGGGGCAAAGGGTTTTGGTGAAGCGATCTCGCAATTGATCCCCTCATACGGAAATATCCTTGTCGCAATTACAGTTATATTTGCTTCAACATCCGCACTTAATGCCACCATTTTTTCGGCAACCCGTGCTTCATACGCGCTCGGAAGGGATCATATGCTGCCCCCCATTTTTGCAAAACTCCATCCCCAAAAGCGCACCCCTTACATAGCCCTGCTTTTTACAGGCCTTATAGTCATTTTAACAGCAGCCTTTCTGCCCACCATTGACGTGGCTTCAAGCGCTAGTATGATGTTTCTTTTTCTCTTTTTTCTGGTGAACCTGTGCGTTATCCGTATCCGGAGAAATATGAGAGATGAAATGAATTATGGTTTTATGATGCCGCTGTTTCCCATGCCGCCTCTTTTCGGAATTCTGATACAGGCGGTACTGGCCGTGTGGCTCATCCATATGAGTTATATTGCCTGGATAGTAGGACCGGTATGGATTATAAGCGGTATTATTATTTATCATTTCTATTCCAGGCACAAAGCCATCAGGACAGAAGATGAGATAGTCGTATTGCAGGAAGAACCGATACCTGAAAAGCGAGACTACAGAATTTTAATTTCAGTCGCGAATCCCGCGAATGCCGTATCCCTGGCCATGAATTGTTATAAATTCTGCAAGGCAAGAAAAGATAAGACAGAAGTTGAAGTGATCAATATGGTACCTGTACCGCCCCAGGTTCCTCTTTCGGATGCTTCAAAATATTCCCAGATCGGAGAAGAAGCCATAGGTGAAGCCATGCTTTACCTGTCATCCCGCGGTAAATTCGGCAGCACCATGCGTTACTGCAGAAGCATTGCGAGAGGGATCGTGTCAGCTGCTGCCGAAAGAAAAGCGGATCTGCTTATAATGGGATGGCATGGTCATGGAAAGAAGGGGTTTACCCTGGGAAGTAATGTCGATCCCGTCCTGGAGCGTGTGACATGTGATGTAGCGCTTTTTAAAGATTGTAATCAGAAAAAATATTTGACTGTTCTGGTTCCTTATGCCGGTGGACCAAACGCGGACCTTACTCTGGAGGTGGCATCAATTATGGTTGAGCATGACGGAGGACGCATTGTTGTTTTTAATATAGCGCCTCCAGGTGCGCCCACTCAGGATGTGGATGCTTTTATTGATGAAACAGCGCCAAAAATTAACGCGCCACGTTCTCTTTTTGAATCAAAATACGCGATTTCAGACAAGCGTTTTATGACGCTTCTTGAAGAAGCCAAAAATTATGACCTTGTCGTTATCGGCGCTACAAGAGAGTCACTTATTAAACAACAATTGAGACTATCACTTCCCGAAGCATTTGCTTTACATCATAAAAAAGCGTTTATTATGGTTAAAGCGAAACGGCAAATTAAATCTCTTATTAACAGGTGGCTATAGGGGAAATTACCCTGGAGCCCAGGGAAAAGGTGTTGGTGCCGAAGCAATTGGGAAACCCGGATGGCAAATCCTGTTATCTGCCTGGCGAGGTAAAGACGCCGGGATTCAGCAGTGAACGGGTCACTGGACCCTATTCGGCTGTTATGGGTGTAAGGTTTTTAAGCTTCTAAGCGAGTTCTGTTAATAATTTCTTGTTTCGCCGAATCATGCAGGTCGTCGAAATACGCGCAATAACCAGCCACCCGGACCACCAATCCAGGATATTTCCCTGGTTTGGCTCTTGCCTCTTCTAATATTTCAGGGTCGAGTACATTGAGTTGCATTTCCATCCCCCCTGAATCGAAATAGCCTTTTAAAAGAGCACCCATGATATCTATTCCACGATCACCTGT
This sequence comes from Desulfobacteraceae bacterium, assembly GCA_030618925.1. GTDB lineage: Bacteria > Desulfobacterota > Desulfobacteria > Desulfobacterales > SURF-7 > JAUXCK01. The sequence continues at coordinate 2,438 of JAUXCK010000010.1, read as the reverse complement.
AAGGGTTTTGGGATCGAAACGAAGATTCAGGGCGTAACCGTTAGGTGCCAGTGTAGAGTCCACATGGGCTACGGAATTAAGAACGGCTGTAGGTCCTGACTGATCATTCCCGTTGCCCGGTCCTAAACTAGATGCAAAAGGTTCCCCTGCCTGCCTTCCGCTAGGCAGTGCGCCGACATGTTTTCCAAAAGCAACGTGGCTTGTTACGGAATAAAATCCCGGCACATAAGGCCCACCGCGCGTGTTGCGATGCCCGGCAAGGGCCGTATGGAATAGGCGGACTGTCAGATCCGCATAGCCATCGGGCATGGCATGGTCATTCCCATACTTTGGCGCATTACAAAGTTCTGCCTCAATTTTTGGATCTGAAGAAAAATTAGTGCGCAGGGCTTTTAGAACATCACCCATGGTGTACTTCTGGCGGTTAAACACCACATCATCTATGGCTGCGAGCGAATCTGCAACGTCGGCCACTCCGATCCCCTGTATTCCACTTGAGTTATACATAGCGCCACCTGCAGTGACATCTTTTCCTGACTCGATGCAACCGTCTACAAGCAAGGAGGACAGGGGTGTGGGATGGTAATCGCGGTTTCCTTTCTCTATTATCTGCTGATAATTTATCATCTGCGCCACCATGTGATCCATTTGTACTCTGAAAGCCTCTATTACCTGATCAATATTATTAAAAGATTTTGGGTCAGGGGTAGCGACTCCGATTTTTCGACGGCCATTGAATCGTTTCCCACTGTTTAAGGCCAGCTCGAGGCAAATTGGAAGATTAAAAAGGCCTGCATCTGTAGAGAAAAAACTCTTGCCCGGCAAGGCGGGTTCAACACAACCTACCACTGCGTAATTTCGTGCCTCTTGTAGAGAATAGCCATGATGGGTGAGGGCAGCTATTGTTGCCTTATCGTTAAAAAGAGCTGGTACCCCCACCCCTTTCCTTGCCACATCTACCACTCGCTTCAGGTAGTCTTCAGGGGAATCAGGATGAACCCGCGCCTGATAATTGGGGTCACGGAGCCCTGATTCTTCCATAACATCAAGAAAGATATAGGTAAGGTCATTAACCGCATCTTTCCCGTCTTGATCCATCCCGCCCACTATCGCCGCCTGAACAACCAGGAATCCTCCATGGTATTGACTGGTTCTTTCCGAGAGTAGAAAAACGTGCTCGGTTGCCTTGGCAGAAAAACAAAGCAGAAGTTCCCGGGCGCTCTCTGAGGTTATCCTCCCTTCTTCTATGTCCCGCTTGTAATAAGGATAAAGATATTGATCCATCCTCCCGAAGGAGATTGCAGAGTTGATCCCTTCCAGATTTATACCTATGTGGGTCAGCCATAGAGACTGTAATGCCTCATGAAACGTATCCGCCGGCTCCAGGGGAACCTTGCGGCAGATACGCGCTATTTCTACAAGTTCTTTGGCGCAAACTTCATCCTTCTCCTCTGCTGCTAATCGCTCGGCTTCCTGTGCCATGCGAGTGGCAAAAGTAACCAGCCCTTCGCAGGCAATTCGGACGGCTTTGTGCAGAGCATCTTCTTTCTTTTCTATAGCCTTCATATATCCCTTTACACCCAGTTTGAGCATTTTTTCATAGTTGGGAAGAAAATGTCCGATGCCCCCCGCCTCGTGGATCAAATAATACTTTGCATTAAGCTGATCTGCTGCGTAGCGTATCAGCCGGAGAATATGAGGGAAGAATGCCCTGAAAGCCAAATTGCGGGTAAACCAGTATGGGTAAACTCTGAATAGCAACTTTAAGCGGTCAGACCATGGGCTTTGGAAAGGCGTGGTCTTTCTCTTATCTATCCATAGCAACTCTTCGCTCATAAAAATTCCCGCCAACTCAGGCTGGATAAGGGCAGAAATACGCCGGCTGCCCATATTCCCTACTATCAGCTCATCAGGATAAATGGCCACTGATTTATGCGTAAGAATATGGCGTAGTGCTCTGGCCTTGCGAATCACCATGGGATCAGTCGAATCATCGTGCTTTTTAAAATAGTCCGTGACAAGACATGCACGCTCAGGACACAAATAAGTTTGAGTGGAAAGGAGTTCGTTTTTTATTCGCTCAAAGCGGTGCGACCGTCTTTCCCCTTTGGCATTATTTTTAAATGTATTCGCAGATATCTCCATTTCTGTTCCCTTTTTTTTCAATTTACACCTCCTTTTAATCGCCTTATCTTGCTGAAAAGAAGAGGTGCACCAAATGTGATGCAGAATCCCATGACCCAGTATCTGAAAAAGTCTGCTGCCGGGATAGCGGGCAGTGCGGCCTTGAGTCCTGCCTTTACGGCGAATACGATTGAAAGCCCGATAATGACTTTTAGAATTCCTGCAGCAAAGGTTGCCTTTGGATTGAAATCAATCCTTTTCTCTGCATATACGACCCCGATTAAAAATCCGGACAGCACACCCATCACCTTGTT
>JAUXCK010000209.1 GCA_030618925.1 Desulfobacteraceae bacterium | reverse complement strand
TTTGAAAAGTGTGTTGCTTGACACGCTATCCCCTTTAAGATATTAAAATAATGCTATTTACAAGATAGAATCCTCAAAAGACAGGAGCCGCCATGGACCATGGCGCGAAAGCATATGATGGGTTTGGGGAAGAGATCGAGAAAGGTTTACGAATCGCAACATTATCAAGTAAATAATTTTCAAGAGGAGGAGGTTATATGACGGCCATTACAGATGTTGTGAATTTAGACAAAGAGGGAGAGATTGCAGTGCTCTCTATTAACAACCCGCCTGTTAATGCACTGGGTATCGCTGTGCGACAGGGGATTGCCGACGGTGTCACAGCCGCGTGCAAAGATGAAGGCGTGACAGCGATTGTGATCATATGCCAGGGCCGGACGTTTATGGCTGGTGCCGATATTACAAAATTCGGTAAGCCGCCCAGGGAGCCCGGACTAGGGAGGGTATTGGAGATAATTGAAAGCAGCCGCAAACCGATTATTGCAGCGATTCACGGCACTGCATTCGGAGGCGGCCTTGAGACCGCTCTGACGTGTCACTTTCGGGTCGCTGTGGATTCTGCCAGGTTAGGCCTTCCTGAGGTAAAACTGGGTCTTTTGCCTGGCGCCGGCGGCACCCAGCGTCTCCCAAGAGTGGTTGGCGTTGAGAAAGCCCTGAAGATGATCACCAGTGGAAATCCCATTGGTGCAAAGGAGGCCCTGGAAGACGGGCTCCTTGATGAGATCATTAAAGGAGACCTCTTGAGCGGGGCCGTTGCGTTTGCTGAAACCATACTTTCTGAAAAACGTCCCATGCTCAGGGTCAGTGAGATGAATGAAAAGGTTGAGGCTGCCCGCGGGAAGCCTGAAATTTTCGAAAATTTTCGGAAGTCCATCGCACGAAAAACCCGGGGGTTTAACGCGCCCGAGGCCTGTGTGAAGACCGTCGAGGCGGCTGTCAACATGGCTTTTGGAGAGGGGTTGAAGTTTGAACGTCAGCAGTTTGAAATCCTCATGAAAGGCCCGCAGTCTGCAGCCCAAAGGTATGCGTTTTTTGCAGAACGGGAAGTCAGAAAGATTCCTGATATTCCTAAAGACACACCCCTGCATGACATTCGCAAGGCAGCCGTGATTGGTGCGGGAACAATGGGCGGCGGCATCACCATGAATTTTATCAATGTGGGGATTCCGGTGACGTTGATCGAACAAAGAAAGGATCTTCTCGAGCGGGGGATGGGCGTCATCCGTAAAAATTATGATATTTCAGCCGCCAGAGGCCGTTTAACCCCGAAGGAAGTGGAAGAACGCATGTCCCTGGTGACAGGGTCTGTGTCCATTGAGGAAGTGGCTGATGCAGACATCGTGATTGAGGCTGTCTATGAGAACATGGATCTGAAGAAGGAAATTTTTTCAAAGCTTGACCGGATATGCAAACAAGATGCGATCCTTGCGTCAAATACCTCTTACCTCGACGTCAATGAGATAGCGGATCACACCAGTCGACCGGAATCTGTTGTGGGGCTTCACTTCTTCAGCCCGGCAAATGTGATGCGTCTTCTGGAAATCGTACGGGGCAAAAAAACCTCAAAGAGTGTGATCGCATCCTCAATGGCCCTTGCAAAACGGATTAACAAAATTGCTGTGGTGGTCGGCGTATGTCACGGGTTTGTCGGAAACAGAATGTTTTCCCAAAGGACCCGTGAAACCGATCAGCTGATACTGGAAGGGCCCATGCCCCCTCAGGTGGACAAGGTGATTTATGATTTTGGGTTTCCCATGGGGCCCTTTGTGTTGAGGGATTTGATCGGCCTGGATATTGGATGGCGCAAGGAGACATCTACCGGGTCAACCATAAGGGAAGTATTGTGCGAACTGGACCGCAGGGGGCAAAAAACAGGCGCAGGTTACTACAAATATGAGGCGGGAAGTCGAATCCCCATCTGGGACCCTGAGGTTGAAAAGCTGATTTTTGAATTTTCTGAGAAGAACAACATACCGCGCGGGGAAATTTCTGGCAAAGAAATCATCGAAAGAAGCATTTATCCTATTGTCAATGAAGGGGCAAAGATACTGGAAGAAGGCATTGCAAACCGGCCGAGCGACATTGATGTGATCTGGCTGAATGGTTATGGCTGGCCCATTTATCTCGGCGGTCCCATGTTCTGGGCGGATCAGGTGGGATTAGAGAACATCCTTGTCACCCTTAAAAAATTTCAGGAACGATTCGGTGACCTGTGGAAGCCGGCGCCGTTGCTGGAAAGACTGGTTAAAGAGGGAAAAGGGTTTAAAGACTTATAGCCCAATCCTGCTGAAACAAGATCGTGTCCATCCATAAACGGCTATTTTTCCCGATTTTTGCGTTGGGCTCAAATTTTAACTCTCAAAATACGACAAGTATTCCTCGGGTTAAAATTTTCGCTCGCCTTGAACTCAGAAAAAATTTCTCATTTATGGATGGACACAAGATAAAAAAAAGGAAAAAATATGAATACGGAAAAGCTATTCCAGATAAGCCGCATCAGGATATGGGCGATTTTCCTGATCATTTTTTCAGTTTTTATTTCAGCAGTTTTTATTGCCCATTTGATCCAGACAGACTTTGGGAAAGTAGATGTTTCCAATGTTTACTATACGAATTATAATGGCAAGCATATCAGGGCAAAACTGTTTAGGCCCGAATCGGCTGATAAAACAAATCCTCTGCCGGGTGTTGTTTTTATTCACGGTTATCAGAACAACCGTGAAAGCGGTGATGCCTATAATATTGAACTGGCCAGGCGGGGGTTTGTGGTACTCGGCATAGATGCCATCGGCAGGGGCAATTCTGATATCCCGAATGATTTAGATGATCCGGATTTTGACCCGACATTCGGCACAAGGACGTCCATAAAGTATCTCAAGTCCCTGCCATTTGTCGACAGCAATTCAGTGGGCATGATGGGTCACAGTATGGGCGCGAAATTTGCCTACAATGTTGCCCTTGAAGATGAGTCTGTGGGCGCGGTGGTCATCATAGGCAGTGCTTATGACAAGAGGGCGACACCGACGGCCCCGAAAAATATGCTCATGATCATCGGCGAGATGGATGAATTCAGAGATTTTTTTACCGGCACAAAAGATATTGTTGCAGAGTGGATGAAAACAGACATGACGCGAAATGCTTTTCCGGACCCGGACCCGGAATTCGGAAGGACCTATGGTGATTTTAAACAGGGCACCGCTCGAAAAGTATTTTTGCACCCCATAACACACATCCAGGAATCCCATAATAAGGCCTGTATCACCGAGGCGGTGCGCTGGATGAAAAATTCGCTTTCCCCCCCCGAATCGCTTTGGATCGACCCATCCGGGCAGACCTGGCCGGTCAAGGAAGCCATGACACTCCTTGCCATGGTCTCATGTTTTATGTCAATCATGCCTCTCGGTTTGCTGCTTCTCCGTACCCGGTTCTTCGGCTCTGTCAGAGGCACATCACAATTTAACTATTCTTGCGATACAAGGACCTATGTTAAATCCGTCATCATCAACGGCATACTCATGTGGTTATATCTGCCTTTGATCATGACGCTTTTTGCCATACATAAATTTGTCGTTCCTGTGGATCCGGTTTTTCCCATGCTGCTTGTTGACGGAATTGTCTGGTGGTTTTTGTGGATTAATATTTTCGGGTTCCTCATTTTTCGTTCCTGGTTTAAAAAACAGGCCCGGGATTCGGGGGTAACGCTGCATGATTTGGGTGTTTCATTCAGACCGGATACCTTTTATATTGATGGCCGGGAAATCGGGAAAGTTGCACTGATGGGGCTTATCCTGTTCGCATATCTGTACATTTGCGAGGTCTTGTCAGAGGTTTATCTTCTGGTTGATTTCAGGTTTATTTATCCGCTGGTAAATGACCTGACACCCTATAGGGCCTGTATGTTTCTGCTTTATTTCCCGTTTATATTTTTCGGATTTTTAATCCTGACCCTGTTTGTTCATGGCCACCTGCGGCGCTCAAAAAGAAGCACCTGGCTAAAAACCTATTTTTGCTGGACCGGATCAAATATTTTTGCCCTGGTGGTGCCGCTTGTTCTTTTTTTAATGGTTCAATATATTCCGTTATTGACAACCGGGTATATTCCCTTTGAAGGACCCGGCGGGGTATTTGTGGTTTTTATACTGGAGCTGTTTTTTATTATCCTGACGCTGACGGTGGTCATGATTCTTTCCACGTGGTTTTATCAAATAACAGGAATGATTTATCTGAGCGTTCTTATGAACGCCATGATCGTCACCTGGCTTTTTGCATCTTCCCAGGTGATAGCACCCATTCCATAAGCGGCGGATAAGGGCTCTTTTTAGAAAGCTTCGCTCCGCGGGGCTTTACAGGTGACAGGTTGATACGCAGGTACAAAAAAGAAGCAAAAAAGTGCCGCCGGTTTCCAGGGTGTCTTTTTTTCATTGTCGTGACGGTTGTGATTGCAGCAGGCGCTGGGGCAGGGGCAAAAACCGTGACCGACCAGCTCGGCCGGGAAGTCACATTTGGACAAAATCCCCGGAAGGTCGTCTCGCTGGCCCCAAGTATTACTGAAATTGTTTTCGCCCTGGGGCAGGAGGATCGATTGGTCGGGGTAACAAAATACAGCGATTATCCATTGGCTGCAAAAAGCCTTCCGCGTATCGGCACCTATATCCACCTTGATCTTGAAAAGGTCGTTGTGCTGCAGCCGGATCTCTGTATTGCCATTAAAGATGGAAATCCCAGATCGGTGGTCGAAAAACTTGAATCCCTGGGGATACCGGTTTACGCAGTAGACCCGAGGGATCTGACCTCGGTGATGGAGACCACTTTGGAGATCGGCATGTTGCTTTCGGCGGAACAACAGGCAACAGGGCTGGTCAGGGACATGCGTGTCAGGGTTCAAAGAATAAAGACCCGGGTCAAACAGGCCGATCATACCCCGAAAGTGTTTTTCCAGATCGGGGTTTCACCGGTTGTTTCAGTGGGAACCCATACCTTTATTCATGATCTGATCGTATCCGCCGGCGGGGAGAACCTTTCACAAGGCCCTGTCCCTTATCCCAGGCCGACCACAGAGCAGATTATTTCTTTTCGTCCCGATATCTTTATCATCACGTCCATGGAACGGGGAGAGGCATTTGAGCAGGTGAAGGCGTCATGGCGTCGCTGGCCTCATATTCCTGCAGTAAAAAATGATCGGATCTTCCTGGTGGAGTCAAATATTTTCGACAGGCCTTCCCCGCGTCTGGTGGACGGGTTTGAACTCCTGGCAAGGCTGATTCATCCGGAACTTTTTGACGATGTTAAAACAGAGTAGCCCCATGCAACCATTGTCCCCGAATGTCTTAAAGCGCATGCTCCTTGTCTCTTCGGCATTGCTTTTCCTGCTTTTGATTTGTATGATTCTGGGTTTGTCTACAGGGTCTTCCGGCGGCGGCGTGAAAGCGGTGTGGGATTCTGTTTTCACCAAAGACACCGGTCAGACAATATCGGGTACCATCATCTGGAGCATTCGCTTTCCCCGTGTGCTTTTGGCCGTCCTGGTGGGTGCAGCCCTTTCTCTGGGCGGGCTTGTTTTTCAGGCGCTTCTCAGAAACCCCCTGGCAGAGCCTTATATCCTTGGCATATCAGGCGGGTCCGCCATTGGTGCCATCCTTGGCATACTCATGGGGCTTTCCAGGTTCCCCGGTGTCAGCCTGTCCGCCTTTATGGGAAGCCCTGCCACACTTTTTTTAATCCTTG
>JAUXCK010000261.1 GCA_030618925.1 Desulfobacteraceae bacterium | reverse complement strand
ACCACAGAATCTATACGGTAGAAGCCCATTTGCGTCACATCCAGTACCGTAAGGAAACCCGCTATCCGGGTTTCTACTATCAGGCGGATTATCCTGGACAGGATGATGAAAACTGGTTCTGCTTCGTCAACTCTACCTACAACAAGGAAAGCAATGAATGGTCTTTGAAAAAGGTCGATTACCATAAGATCATTCCTGATGCGTAGAACCTGATGGTGAGGTAAATCCATCACCGAGTATACCTCCAGGGGTCCTTCCGGATCCCTGGAGGTTTTTATTCATATCCTTAATGACATACCGTCTCAAAAAGTCATTGGCGCTGAACAGACAGACATTTTTTTGAGATCTTATCTGAAGTTCAGGCAGGGGTTTCATCTTTGGGCGTATCCGAGGTGCGGGCGAACCCGTGGTAAGGGGGCGGTATCCACGGCATGATGTGTTTGAATCTTTAGGGGTTTTATAAATTACCTGTAAAACATTTAAGGAGTTTAACACATTCTCCGGCAGGATCTCTACCGAACTTGTTTGGAAGAGCTCAAACAAGTTCGGTTTAGCCCAAATAAGTTTGGAGGAACTCAAACAAGTTGGGATACGGCCGGAAGGCAAGGGCAGGCAATTCCTGGAGGAAGCCGACATGACAACCTGTCTGAAGAAAAAGAAAGAAAACCGATTGTACAATTTGAAACTTAATATGCACGGAGGGAAGCATGACAACAGACAAAGCAGCCCCTGCTAGTGGAAGCATCTTGGTGGTCGGAGGAGGGATAAGCGGATTAACAACCACCCTCGAAGCTGCCGAAGTCGGGTACGAGGTGTTCATGGTCGAAAAGAACCCATACCTTGGAGGAAGGGTGTCACAGCTGAATCAGTACTTCCCCAAGCTGTGTCCTCCGACCTGCGGCCTTGAGATTAATTTTAGAAGGATCAAGGACAATCCCAAAGTAAAAGTCCTCACCCTTGCTGAAGTTGAAAAAGTGACGGGCACACCCGGCAACTACGATGTTACCATTAAACTGAATCCAAGATATGTAAATGAAAACTGTACCTGCTGCGGCGCTTGTGCCGAGGTTTGCCGGACTGAAATTGCAAATGAATTCAATTTCGGGATGGACAACATCAAAGGGGCGTATCTGCCCTATGAGATGGCTTTCCCCGCGCGGTACACCATATCCTCCCGGATCAAGGGGACCGAGGATGCCAAACGATGTGTTGAGGCATGCAAATATGACGCGATAGATTTTGATATGGCCCCGAAAATTCTGAACCTGAAGGTGGGTGCCATTGTCTGGGCCACAGGCTGGGAACCCTATGATGCCACAAAGATAGACAATCTCGGATTCGGTCAATACAAGAACGTCGTCACCAACATGATGCTGGAGCGTCTGGCCGCGCCCAACGGGCCCACCAGGGGGAAAATTTTGAAGCCCTCGGATAACAAAGAACCCGAAACCATTGCCTTTGTTCAGTGTGCCGGGTCGAGGGATGAAAATCATTTGCCATACTGCTCCTATATCTGCTGCATGGCCTCGTTAAAACAGGCCACCTACGTCCGGGAGCGATACCCGGAAGCCAAGATTTATATTTTTTATATTGACATTCGTTCGCCCGGACAGCGGTATGAGAAATTTTATAAAATGATCAAGGAAGACAAGAATATTTTTCTGATCAAGGGCAAAGTGGCGGAGGTGAGCGAAGATCCGGATAACGGTACGATTACCGTGGTGGCAGAAGATACCATCACCGGGGAGAAGATAAGACAGACAGTGGATATGGCGGTTCTTGCAACGGGTATGCAGCCCACAGCCGCAAATGCCAAACTCCCGGCAGATCTGAATTTCACGGAAGACGGTTTTATTGTCAATGATTTTGAAAAAGGCGGGATGTTTGCCGCCGGCTGTGCCAACAGGCCGGCCGATGTCGTTTCATCAAATCAGAATGCAACTGGTATGGCCCTAAAAGCGATTCAAACCCTGGTGAAGAGGTAGGAGGTTAACCATGGACAAAAAATATGGCGTATATATCTGCACAGGCTGCGGAATCGGGGATGCTCTTGATATTAAGGCGTTGTGCGATGTGCCCGAGGAAGAGGGCGTTCCGGTACAGACCCACCCTTTCCTGTGTGGTAAAGAAGGTGTCGAGCGGATAACAAAAGACATGGCGGAAAAAGGGATCAATACACTTGTGATCGGCGCCTGTTCACGGCGGGTTAATTTTGACGTGTTCAAATTCGATGGGTGTATCATTGAACGGGTTAACCTGAGAGAACAGGTGGTCTGGTCCCATCCAAGGTCTGAGTTTCCGGCTTTGACTGAAGAGCAGAAAGACGACGGAGAACACTTTGACCGTCTTCAGATGCTGGCCGAGGATTACATCAAGATGGGGATGGCCAGGGTTGAGAAGGTTGATCTGCCGGAACCGTATAAACTTGACAATTTTTCAAACAGGATTCTTGTTCTTGGCGGGGGGATCACGGGTATGTCTGCAGCACTTGATGCAGCTGCAGCTGGCTATGAGGTTACCATTATTGAGAAAGAGGCAGCGATTGGCGGGTTTGCGGCCAAATTGCGCAAGCAGTTGCCGGTTGCCATGCCGTATGAAGATCTGATTTTCCCGGTCGTGGCAGATAAAATCAAGGCGGTTGAGGCTGAGCCGAAAATTACGGTGAAAACCGAAACTGTGGTTGCCCGTATTGCCGGGGAGCCGGGCAATTTTCTGGTGACATTAAAGCAACCGGGTGAAAAAATCGAATTCGACGTCCCTTTCCCGCTGCCGGATGACATGAAGGTGGATGAAAACGGTAAAGAACTTGATGTCGAACAGCAGCATGAAAAATATCTGGAGTACAACGAGGGGAGACAGGATATTCTGACGTTTGATGCCAACGGTGAAAATTTCGGTGCGGTTATTCTTGCTGCAGGATGGCGTCCCGATACCATCGAAGGGGAGGCATATGCCCATCTGGGTGCAGGAAAATTTCCGGATGTGGTCACCAACCATGAGTTCGAAGGAATTGCGGCCAGGGGGAAAGTCACCCGTCCTTCAGACGGCAGGGAGGCCAAATCAGTTGTATTTATTCAGAGCCCCGGACAGGAGGAGGATGACAGCGATTTTAACTATTGTGGCTCTGTGACCAGTATGGTGGCGCTCAAACAGGCCAAATATGTCCGCGAGGATTATGAAGATGGGAAGGCCTATGTCATTTATCAGCACATGCGTGTTCCCGGGCTCCAGGAAAATTTTTACAAGAGCCTTCAGCAGGATGAAGGGGTTTTCCTGACCAAGGGGCAGGTTGTCAGTGTCACAAAGAACGGGGGCGGCCTGATCGTGGAAGCAAAAAATACCCTTTTGGGGGATAAGATCCGGATCATCGCCGACATGGTCGTTCTGGCGGCAGGCATGGTGCCGGTTACCGCGGATGATCCGGTCATTAACCTGGCTTACCGGCAGGGACCGGGATTTCGTGACAATGATATTTTTGACCAGTATGCGGATTCAAACTTTATCTGTTTTCCTTATGAAACCCAGCGAACCGGTATCTACGCAGCAGGAGGTATCCGTCGCAGCATGACCATTGAGGAATCCATGGAAGATGCAACCGGCGCAGCGCTCAAAGCCATCCAAAGCCTGGAATCTGCCAACCGGGGCGTTTCTGTACATCCCAGATCAGGTGATATGACCTTCCCGGACTTTTTCTTCCAGAGATGTACGCAGTGCAAAAGGTGTACTGAGGAGTGTCCGTTCGGCGCACTGGACGATGATGAAAAAGGCACACCAAAACCGAATAACACCCGGTGCCGCCGATGCGGTACATGCATGGGTGCCTGCCCTGAGCGGATTATCGGTTTTGCCGATTATAACATCGACAGCATCGGGTCACAGGTAAAAGCCATTGGCGTCCCGTCTGAAGACGATTATGATGAGCCGCCCTTCAGAATCCTGGCCCTGGTCTGTGAAAACGATGCGTATCCGGCGCTGGATATTGTGGGCATGAACAGGATGTCCTATTCGGCCGATGTCCGGGTGATTCCGGTCCGCTGCCTTGGCTCCGTCAACGTGATCTGGATCAAGGATGCCCTTGCACAGGGACTGGACGGCGTCTTTCTCCTTGGATGCAAGCACGGGGATGACTACCAGTGCCATTTTGTCAAAGGGAGCGAACTGGCGGAGGTTCGGATGAAGAAAATCGGTGATGCTTTGTCCAGTCTGGCACTGGAGGAGGAGCGGGTGGCCCAGTATCAGGTGGCCATTGACGAGTATGACAAAATTCCGCAGATCATCAATGATTTTGTCGCAGCGGTTGAAGAAATGGGCCCGAATCCGTTCAAGGGATTCTAATACAGAGAAAATATCTAAATTTTTAAGCTCCGGTTTAACCGGTTAGGCATATAACGCTTTATATTAAAGCTTTTGGAGGTATGAACATGGCTGAAAATTATCTTATTGAGCCTGATTCAGGATTTATCAAGGACATTATCGGGCTGGGGGGCGACAGCCTGAAAAAGTGTTACCAGTGTGCCACCTGCTCGGTGGCCTGCCCGATCTCTCCGGACAACAAACCGTTTCCAAGAAAAGAGATGATTGCAGCCTCCTGGGGCCTGAAGGACAGGCTGGTGGGCAACCATGACATCTGGTTGTGTCACAATTGCGGAGACTGCTCGACGCTCTGCCCGCGTGATGCAAAGCCGGGGGATGTTCTGTCGGCGATTCGGGCATATGCAATCACAGAATATGCAGCACCCAAAGCCCTTGGCAGGATGATAAATGACCCCGGCAAGCTGCCCGTACTTTTGGCGATTCCCACAATTCTTTTTCTGGCAGTGGGTCTGGTTACCGGCCTGCTTGATTTTACACCGGCCGGAGATGAAGTCGTGCAGTGGCACTTT
>JAUXCK010000285.1 GCA_030618925.1 Desulfobacteraceae bacterium | reverse complement strand
GGGCAACCAGCATAGCAGACTATAGCTGGTCACCCTGATCACGCACATCTGCAGCACCTGTGAACGCTTACAGGACGCAGATTGTACAACCTTTTTGTTCCGAATGGGCGTGAGGGTACGAGCTAAGGGCTATTGTCGTGTCAGGCGTGCTTTCTTTGTATTCGCTTCATAAAATGCACCAGCGGCTTTACCACATCGATGGGCTTTTTTTTTCTTTTTTTGAAAATTTCCTCGAGGGAAAGGTGCGGGTCCTTTTCCGGGTTTCTAAGATATAAACGTATCGAAGCGAGCCGGTCAATGATTTCTCTTTCGATCCGGCTTCGCAGTATTTTTTTCTTCTTCAGAATTTCCTCTTTTATACCCGGGGGCATCTTTATATCCTTGAACTTGTTCAATTTGTATTCAATGCGCATATCGATGAGATCGAGCATTATTTTTTCATAGTCCGATCCGAGCCAGACAAGTTCAGGTACAAGATCACCGAAGTGGGTCACCCCAAGTACATCCTTGTTCTGCTTCCAGTAGTTCATCAGAAATTCCGGTTCGAGGTCCTTGTAGTTCTGCAGCGGCATATACATACGCCTGAGGTGCATCAGGACTTTTTCGGTTTTTTTCATATGACCACCGATGATTACCGAACCGCCGACCTGGCCTTTTTTTACACCCTTTGTCCAGGGTGCGCCTGTGATTCCGAAGTCATGATAGATCGGAATATTAATGAGAGCCGAAAGTGTATTCAGGGCAAGAGCATACCCGGCAGAGGGACCGCCCACATTATAGGATGCCGAAAGGAGCTGGTGGTGGATCGAGTATTTTTCGAGAAATTCCCCCAGCAGATTGGGAATGCTGACCTTAGGTTCCAGGTCCTGGAGGTAATTTTTTACCATGGTCAGGGCTTCTTTGGCCGACTGCTGGGTCATCTGGACCGCCATATCCAGTTCAGCGGCCGCCGGTGTTGAAGAGGAAACAGCACCGGTCACCAGGACTTTATCAGGGGCCAGGCTGTACGTAAGGCTGGTGGCGATAGGAAGTAGTATCCCGGACACATCGCTGGCACCGACACCGATAATAAAGCCGACCTGGGGTTCCTGGCTTAATTCCGCTTCCAGAAATTCATCCAGTTGGACTTTGCCTTTCTTTACTGGGCTCTGGGAAATCTCTTCCCGCGCCGATAAAAGATGAGATTCCATCAGGGGGTATCGATCTTCATATCGGATGTTTTTTAAAAATGCGGTGATTTCGTCGTATCGGTTAAGAAATTCATGGGGATTGCTTTTTGTCGCCATCCGAATATTCTCCGGAGCATCCACAGCATCGAGTATACCGATAAGAGTCTTGTAGTTAAACTTTATAAAGTTGTCCCTGATTTTAGATGAAGCATCAAAAAGGTCTCGAAACCGTAGTAGGACTTCAAATTCCGTACTGCGCAAACTCCTGGCTTTTTCGACAAAGGCCGCGTAATCTGCGGGTGTATTGCAGACGCTTTTTGCTTTTTCAATAATAGACTCTATATCAATTTCCTGGTCCAGCGGGACATCCTTTAACGTGTTCCGGATAATTTTAGCGATGTCTTCTTTTCCGAGCAGCCCTGAAATTTCCAAAACCTTCAGGCGCTTTGAGCGGATCAGTGCCGGGTCCAGGATATCCAGCCTGTTCGTTGTAAGCGTCGTAAATACTCTGTTGAGGGGGATTTCTCCGTCAATGATGTTCAGTAGTTTGTTGGTAAGTTTGTCAGAGGGGGAACCGCCGGAGGCACTTCTTTTAGGGGCCAGGGAATCTCCTTCGTCAAAAAATACTATGGTCGGCGCAATCATTTTGGCAATATCGTAAATTTTCTCAAGATTGTCCACCGCACCGTCGATGGGGTTTACCGGATCCTGGAGCGCACTGGGGCTTGACGAAATATCGTGGATATCGCTGTTTTCACTCAACCAGGACCTGATGAGAAACGTTTTACCGCCTCCGGGCGGTCCCTTTAAAACGACACCCTTTTCTTCACTTACTCCATATAAAAGGCAATTGTTGGCCATCTCGGAAAACGTGTTTTTAATAGTCCCTACATATTCATCCCACTTTACCCGGCGATCCATATGGTCGACGAATTTGTTGTACAAGTCGCCGTAAGAATTTTTTGCAACCAATTCAAAAGCCTGCCTGATGAGCACAGGGTCATCCAGGTAATCCGGCAAGAAGTCTCCCTTTATTTCTATGACGGACTGGATCAGCTTTCTTACATAAGCAGGAATTACTTTCAGGGTTCTCTCATCAAAGGTGGTAAAAAGTTTTTCTACAATATCATCAAGGTCCTGGTTGGAGATGCAAGTGACGTTTTTTTGGCAAATAACATCGTCGGGTTCTCCAACCCGGATATCATTTCTTTTCAGTTCCAGCCTGACGATTTCTTTAAGGTTATCCGCATTCTTCCAGAATTCTGAGATATCAATGATCTTACCCTTTTCAACAAAGCGCCGATAGATGGCGGAATCAAAACGTTCAGCCTGGTGGGTGGTTGCTATCAGCAGGCAGTCACGCCTGCCATTTATGATTTCATCAATGACGATATTCGATGTGTCGATTAAAGTTCGCTGCTGTCCCTCCACCCCGGAATGACGGTCGTCCGCCTTTCCGAATGCGCTGTGGGCCTCCTCGATATGCCGGACGGATGTCTTTCTCGGATCGCCCATGGCCTTTTTAAAGTAGTTTCCCGGCTCACCGGCAAGTGCGGTCTGGTAGTCATTGGGTGTTATCATGGTGTAATCGAACATCACGCCCTGCTCTTCGAGTTGGGAAAGGTTGCTGGATATCCGCTTTCGGAATATGCGACTGATGAGCGGGAACCGGGAAAGCCGTTTATAAAATATTAACTTTTTCCTTCTTTCGATTTCAAAGGACAAGGTGGGATCCAGTTCATCTATGGTTTTCCAGAACATCTCCCGGGCAAGGATCTCTTCCTTTTTCCGTTTAAAATCGATTTCCGGCAGAACTTCATTTGCAAAGATTACTTTTTCGATTGCCTCCGTCATGGTGCACGTTTTCCCGCTTCCGCTCGGGCCGGTGATAAGGAGAAGCGGCGCTTTTGGGACCGATGGATCGGAGAGGTATTCCTTTCTGATATGCGACCGGTAAACTTTTTCAAAAAGTGTGCGAAGTTCCCATGGAACATGCACATCTGCAAGTTCTTGTTCGAGAAGTGCCGTGAGATAAATATAATCTTTAGCCGAAACCTCCTTTTCCAGGATTTTATTCCATGCATCCTGGGGGTTAGTCTGTCCTGAAATTTCAAATCGCCGCTGCCAGTCGGTGAGAATATCCGGATCTTTTAAGATAACGAACTTTCTTTCCTGGGCCGACATGAAAAAGGATAAAAAAGTTTCCAGGATCGTATTGACGACATCGGAGGGAGGCTTGTACTGGTTCAGCCGTGAGCGCATAAATGCTCTGGTCTCGTAAGGCCAGGAGGCTACAAGTTCCTCGATTTCACGGATGCGCTTTTCAGGAAGGCGCACATATTTAATCTCTTTTGTCAGCTTTCGGGCCATGTGTCATCTCCGAAAGTTTATTTATAGAAGCAGGGGCCGGAAGTGTCAGCGCCGGGCTGTTCTGGGTATTTTGTATGACCACCGTATGCTGCCCCTCCTGATTCTTTTCATAAGCCGTCGCCCATTTTTGCTGCGTTAAAAACTGAAGGAGAGCTGTATCGGTGGTTCCATCCGGACGTCCCACGGCCTTTTGAAGGGCCTGAATGCCGTCAAGATAGGCGGCATATAGTTTCCGAATACGGCTGGCTTCCTGGTCCGCGGCGTAATTTTCCGCTTCAGCAATGAGCTGGCGCCGTTTTTTTTCCTCCGTGGCTTCAACCAGCTTATCCCCGAAACGGGTCTCTTTCAGGACAAAGCTAACGATCTCGATGCCGTATTTTTTTTCCAACGTCGGTCCGCCTACATTGATGGGCCTGGATTTTAAAGCCATAAATATCTTTTCCTTGATCTGCTCCCTGTTGCTTACCAGTTGATTGACCTCCTGGGCCTGGAGAATATCCTTTACGATCCCGTCGTAATCACCCTGCAGAAGTTGCATCGGATCAAGGTTTTCAATGGCCCAGGTCCTGAGATCACGAATACGGTAAGTCAGCACTGCGGACGTCCATAGGGTGACGTTTTCTTTGGAAATGATTCGCATCGGCTCAACTTTGCCTGACAGGAAAAGGGTCTGATTCATCAGGGGCACTTCCTGTTCGATACGTGTGAAAAATGGAAGTCGTACATGCCATCCCACGCTGGTAACTGCTTCACGGTTTCCGCCGAACTTTTCGAGTACAATCGCATAGTTCATCTTGACTTTGAAGATGGTTTTCGTGGCATAGATAACAGCCGCAAAGCCATAAGTAAGACCTACGATGGTTATCAGGGCCAGGGTCCTGCGCAATACCGTTTTTACAAAGGCTCTTCGAAGAATTTTTTGTGAAAGTTCATCGGGCATATGGACTCCTTTTTGCGTTTGGCCAAATCATGATGGCGTAGTAAAAAATCTCATCTACTGCGTTGTAACGCTTTTTCATGAACTCGACATACTGCAATAGTCT
>JAUXCK010000077.1 GCA_030618925.1 Desulfobacteraceae bacterium | reverse complement strand
TACATATAGATAAGTTTATCCTTGGGCAAGAAATATTCGGTAACTTTACGTATTACAGAACATAGATAAGACATGTATGCATGTTAATTACATTCAATAAATATATACAGCTTTTCGGGCTGACCCGACATCAGCCGGTAATGAATAAATATGGATATGACCCCCCCGAGTGATATAATAATCACCAGGACCAGAAAAAATTTTATGGCTCTTGGAGAATATGGCATATGATGTTATTGAAGATATGAAGTCAGAATTTCTTCCCAAAGGCCTTTGGCTTTCAATATGGCTTCGCACACCTCCCGCACAGCGCCTTTGCCGCCCCCGGCAGACGTGACCATATCGGCATGCATACAGACCGCCTCATGGGCATCGGCAACTGCGATGGAAAGACCCACTTTTTTCATGAGAGGGAGATCCGGCAAGTCATCCCCCATAAATGCAATTTCATCCGGAACCCTCTCATTCTCAGCCAGTATCTGCTCAAGCACCGCCGCTTTATCATGGACACCATCAAACACCAGTGTGATGCCAAGATTTTTGCAACGGTTCATGAGCGCCTCTGACCGCCTGCCCGTGACAATACCCACATGTATTCCGGAATCCATCAAAAAACGAAGCCCCAGCCCGTCTTTTGAATTGAAAAACTTGGTCTCCGCATTGTTGTCATCATAAATAATGCTCCCGTCCGTTAATACGCCGTCCACATCCAGAAGCAAAAGGGTGATCTGTTTGAGCCTGTTAGTGACCATTGGTTCTACCCGCATCAAATGAAGGATCTTTTGTTAAACTAAATTAAACCGTTCGATTTGAAATCTGTCTTATTGCCTTCAGGGTGACCAGCAACTCGTGTACATCGTCAAGCTTCAAAGAATTGGGTCCGTCACAAAGCGCCTTGTCCGGATCCTTGTGGACCTCCAGAAACACGCCGTCCGCACCCGCAGCAACCGCAGCTTTTGCCAGCACCGGCGCAAACTCCCGCTGACCGTCGGAACGGGTCCCCTGCCCGCCGGGAAGTTGAACACTGTGAGTGGCGTCAAATATGACCGGAAACCCGATTTTCTCCCTGATAATTTGAATGCCCCGAAAATCGACCACCAGATTATTATACCCAAACATGGTCCCCCGTTCGGTGATCAGAATCTGCCTGTTCCCCATGGACGTTACTTTGTCTATGATATTGGCAACATCCCATGGTGCGACAAATTGTCCTTTTTTGATATTGACAATTTTTCCGGTCCGGGCAACCGCCAGCAGCAAATCGGTCTGACGACACAATAATGCGGGCACCTGAATGATATCAAGTATTTCTGATGCAGTTTCAGCTTCCTCAATTGAATGAACATCTGAAAGAATCCGAATATTCAGTTTTGTCTTGATCCTCTGAAGTATATCAAGCCCCCTGTTCAGACCCGGGCCGCGATAAGAATTGATGGATGTTCGATTGGCCTTGTCATAGGACGCTTTGAATATAAAAGGGATATCAAGCGTGTCGGTGATCTTTTTTAAAGATGCCGCAATCTCTAAAGTAATGTCGTCATCTTCGATAACACACGGACCGGCAATCAACACCAGTGGGCAGCCTGCGCCTATGGCGTCATTGCCTGTTTTTACGATGGTGTGCATGGATACAATCCAATCCTTATTGTGATGGCCTTATGGTAACGGTTTGGTAAAAAGTCCTTCTTCCGGGTTGTGTTCACATGTCGCACCCCAAAATTCGAGAAAAAAATTGAAAGGCCGGACACACCAGCGGAGAGATGCGAAACAAAAGTTGACGATACCCCGGCTCCGGAGGATGAAAGCTTACCGTCAACTTCTACCGTCTGAATCGCCAAAAGTCAAGGAACGAAAAATGCCTTGATTGCCGCCAAGTAAGCTGGTATTGTCCTCCACACGAATTCAGGCAGCCGATCTGCACACGGGAGAAACAAGAAAAATAAATTAAATCAGGAGGATATTCTTTAAGTGAAAAATAAAAGTCAATCATTGCCCATCTGGCTGTTTATCCTCTTTTGTTTATTTATCATATTCCCGTGTGTCTGGCTTTTCCTGGCACGAATGGAGGGCAATAAACCATCTGTCACAATTGAACTCCCCACCCCGTATATCGGGTTGTCTCAGGAGATCACCGGTTTGGTGTCGGACCCGGAAAACGGCATCCGGAAATTGTGGGTGGGATTGCTTCAGGATGGAAAGGAAATCGTTCTCCTTGATAAAGAATTCACGTCAAAGTTTATTATCGGCGGCGGCGCAATCACCGAAACCCCCTTCACACTTCTTATTGAGCCTAAAAAACTGAAATTATCCGATGGCAAGGCAATGCTGCGTATCGCAGTCACTGATTATTCCTGGCGCAAATGGTTCCATGGCAACAAAACATATATTGAAAAAGAAATCATCATCGATACCCGGCCGCCGGTGATCGATGTCCTCACGTCTCAACACTACATCCGGCAAGGGGGGTCAGGGGTGGTTATCTACCGGGTGTCTGAACAAGACATCCAGAGCGGCGTTGTTGTGGGTGATAATTTCTTTCCAGGATACGCCGGACACTTTGAGAAAAAAAATATTTACATGGCCTTTATCGCCCTTGGACACCTTCAGGATATGGATACTAAAATCCATGTCAAGGCAACCGACGCGGCCGGTAACACTGCCAGGGCCGGTTTTAACCACTATCTGAAAAAAGGGAAATTCAAGACGGATAATATTCGCATCTCCGACGCGTTTCTCAACTGGAAAATGCCGGAATTTGACCTGTCCGACGCCGGGGGCGGGCAGCTGTCAAACGCTGATCAATTTCTGGCAGTCAATCGCGACATCCGCCAGGCCAGCACCCGGATACTGACGAATCTCGGTGAACAAACAGATCACACAATTTACTGGAAAGGCGCCTTCTCAAGGCTTCCCGGATCCTCCACCAAAGCCAGTTTTGCAGAATACCGCACATACACGTATCAGGGGAAAATCATAGACAGGCAATATCACATGGGCATTGATCTGGCGTCTACATCCCATTCGCCGGTTCCTGCGGCAAACAGCGGGAGGGTTGCATATCAAGGCACGAACGGAATTTATGGTAAAACTGTTGCCATCGACCATGGATTCGGACTGTTCAGTATTTATTCTCATTTGAGCAGAATCAATGTAAAGGAGGGGGACAGGATTAAAAAAGGTGACACCCTCGGCGTTACAGGCACGACAGGCCTTGCAGGCGGTGATCATCTTCATTTTGGCATGATGATTCATCATGTTTTTGTAAACCCCATTGAATGGTGGGACAAGTCATGGATTCATAATAATATTACCGCTAAAATTCAAACCATATACGGACGGTAGAGAAACAGGCAAAAATCCTGACATCCGGAGACTCAGCCGCTTACCAAAATTTGTTAAAACAGTGCAGAAAAAAGAGAGAACCGTTTGAAACCAAAAAAAGAAACAGAACAAGAGACACGACCCCTGAAAAGCAGCCTGCGTGAAAATATCGAAGCGATTGTTGTGGCGGTGATACTGGCCATGTTTATCCGTACCTTTGTCATTCAGGCATTTAAAATACCATCCGGGTCCATGAAAGACACGCTTTTAATAGGGGACCACATCCTGGTCAATAAATTCATTTATGGGATCAAGGTGCCCTTTTCAGGCACAACGCTGATACCGGTCACGCAGCCGGACCGCGGGGATATCGTTGTCTTCAAGTATCCTGTGGATCCTTCCAAGGATTTTATTAAACGGGTTATCGGTATTGCCGGCGACAAGATCGAAATCAAAAACAAGCAGGTCTATGTTAATGATAAGCCCGTTGTTCAGGACTTTGCGATTTATACGGATTCTCGAATCGAGAGCGGCCAAAGGGACAATATGGCAGCGATCACCGTGCCGGAGAACTCCATCTTCATGATGGGAGACAACCGGGACAACAGTGCCGACAGCAGGTTCTGGGGCTATGTTGATTTGAAGGCTGTCAAGGGGAAGGCATTTATCATATACTGGTCCTGGAACAGCGGCAATGAAGACTCTGTGCTGAACTATGTGAGGTGGGACCGACTGGCGCACCTGCTAAAATAAAAATCCTGGCCCAGAGGACCTGATTTTCCATATAAGAATAAACCGGGAGAGGCATGGAATTTCAACAAAAAAATATTCTTGACATGGCCTCACTTTCTGCTGATGACATCAAGCTGATTTTAGATACAGCAGAGACAATGAAGGAAATTTCAGAAAGACCGATTAAAAAGGTCCCTACCCTTCGAGGCAAGACGATTGTTCTGTTTTTCTACGAACCCAGCACCCGCACACGGCTCTCGTTTGACATCGCCGCCAAACGGTTGAGTGCGGACGGCATCGCCCTTTCCGCAAGCACAAGCAGTATGGTCAAAGGAGAAACCCTGATCGATACGGCCAGAAACCTTGTGGCCATGAAGCCGGACCTCATCGTTATTCGTCATTCAGCTGCAGGGGCGCCCCACATGCTGGCACGCATGATAGACGTCCCGATCATCAATGCCGGGGACGGCATGCATGCCCACCCGTCTCAGGCACTTCTTGATATTCTGTCCGTCAGAGAGCGGAAAGGCTCTGTCAAAGGGCTCAAGGTTGCGATCATCGGCGACATCTCCCACAGCCGTGTCGCAAGGTCGAACATCATCGGGTTTACCAGGATGGGCGCCCGGGTGACCGTCTGCGGTCCCCCCACCATGATCCCCAAAGGAATCGAAACGCTCGGGACATCGGTGACCTATGACATGGATACGGCCATTAAAAATGCGGACGTCATCATGATGCTCAGAATCCAGAAGGAGAGGCAGGCCGCTTACCTTTTCCCTTCAGAAAGGGAATATGCCGCTATTTACGGCCTCACAAAAGAAAAACTCACTCATGCACGTCCGGATGTTTTAATCCTGCACCCCGGGCCCTTAAACCGGGGGGTTGAAATATCTCCGGATGTTGCAGACGGTCCCCACTCTATTATTCTTGACCAGGTGACAAACGGTGTTTCCATCCGGATGGCGCTATTTTACCTTTTGATAGGAGGGGCTCGAAATGTTGGTGATTAAAAATGGACAGGTGGTCGACCCCGGAAATATCAATGGCGATTTTGATATTTTCATTGAAGAGGGGAAGATTATAGCCGTTATCCCCTCCGGTTCATCTGAAAATAGTAAAGGAACGCCAGACACTATTCCTGACACTATTATAATAGATGCCTCGGGAAAACTTGTGTTTCCAGGCTTGATCGACATGCACGTTCACCTCAGGGAACCCGGCCATGAGTACAAGGAAACAATTGCCACCGGATGTTCGGCTGCTGTAAGCGGCGGATTTACATCTGTTTGTCCCATGCCCAATACAAATCCGGTGAATGACAATCAGGAAATAACGGACTATATAATAAGGAAGGCCAGGGAAGCGGGAACCGCACGCGTGTATCCGGTGGCCGCCATAAGCAAAGGGCTTGAAGGCAAAGCGCTTTCAGAATATGGCGAACTGAAGGCAGCAGGGGCTGTTGCGTTTTCCGATGATGGAAATCCGGTTGCAACAGCGCAGCTCATGCGCCGGGCCATGGAATATGCAAAAGGATTCGGGCTTCCGATTATTTCCCATTGTGAAGAAAAAAGCCTCACGGCCGATGGGGACATGAATGAAGGGGCGGTTGCCACCCAGATGGGACTGGCCGGCATCCCCAATGCCTCAGAGTCTGTCATGGTCATGAGGGACATCGCCCTTTGTGAGCTTACCGGTGCTGCGCTTCACATCGCTCATGTCAGCACTGCCCAGTCGGTGCACGCCATTCAGGATGCAAAAAAAAGAGGCCTGACCGTCACGGCCGAAACAGCGCCCCATTATTTTACCTTGACGGATGAGATGGTTTTCCCTTATAATACACTATCTAAAATGAATCCCCCCTTAAGGTCTTCCCAGGACAGGGAGGCCATCAGGCAGGGGCTGTCCAATGGCACCATCGATGTCATCGCAACAGATCATGCCCCTCATTCTTCTCTGGAAAAGGATGTGGAATTCAGCAAGGCCGCCAATGGCATCATCGGTCTTGAAACCGCCTTGCCTTTAAGCCTCAAGCTTGTTGCGGATAAACTCATGACAATGGAAACTCTGATTGAAAAAATGGTAAAGAACCCGGCACGTATTCTGGGCCTTACCACAGACCTGTCAGAAGGGAATCCAGCTGATTTGACCCTTGTCGACCCGGACTATGAATATACGATAGATGCCGAAAAATTTAAATCCAAGAGCCGCAATACCCCGTTTAACGGATGGAAGATGAAGGGCAAAGCTGTGATGACGATTGTTGACGGCCGCATTGTGTATGATGCACACCAACTAGTGTCTGAATAAAAACCCTTTTTTAGTAGGTTGGGTAGAGCGAATCGAAACCCAACAACGAAGCGCTCAGTTTCTCCCCATTTGAAAAGGCCAAAATCCAAATTAATTTTTCCCATGTCAAAACCACAAAAAGATGCCCATATTCTTATCGTTGATGATGAGCTGAGCATGCGCGAATTCCTTGATCTCATGCTGACCAAGGAAGGATACCGTGTCTCCAGCGCCGAGTCCGGCACACTGGCCATCTCAATGGTTAAAGAAACCGACTATGACCTTTTGCTTTTGGACATAAGGCTCGGCGATATAAGCGGTATCGAAGTGCTGCGAAAAGCCAAGGAAATACATCCCGCCACCATCGTAATTATGATCTCGGCCTACTCCACCACAGAGGATGCCGTGGAGGCCATGAACAAAGGGGCATATGATTATGTTCCGAAACCGTTTAACAATGAAGAGCTGAAACAAACCATTGCCAATGCACTTAATCTTAAAACCGTCGAACATGAGAAGGAGAATCTGGACCATGAGCTGAAGAAGAATCTGCATTTCGGGAATATGGTGGGGAACAGTCCCCAAATGTTAAAAATATATAAGATGATCCGGCAGGTGGCAAAAACCAAAACAAATATCCTTGTCAGCGGGAAAAGCGGTACTGGAAAAGAATTTATTGCAAGGGCCATCCATGAACAAAGTGAACGGAAGGACCGGCCTTTTGTTGTCGTAAACTGCGGTGGTATTCCTGAGACACTCATGGAGAGCGAGCTGTTCGGTCACAAAAAAGGCGCCTTTACAGGGGCAACACAGGACAAGAAAGGCTTGTTTGAAATTGCCCATAAAGGAACAATTTTTCTGGATGAAATAGGCGAATTGAACCTCCCCCTCCAGGTCAAGCTCCTCCGGGCTGTCCAGGAACGGGTCTTTAAATCAGTTGGCGGTACTCAGGATATCATTGTCGATATCCGGATAATTTCGGCAACCAATAAAAACCTGGAGGAAGAAGTCATCGCCGGACGTTTCAGAGAAGACCTTTTTTATCGACTGAATGTCATTGAAATCAAGGTGCCCCCCTTGAAGGAACGAAAAGGCGACCTCAAGGCCCTGACCCAGTACTTCCTTGAAAAGTATGCGTCGGAAATGGGCAAGACAATAACAAAAATGTCATCCTATGCCGTCACTCTTCTCCAGAAATATGACTTCCCGGGAAATGTCCGGGAGCTTGAAAACATTATCGAACGAAGCGTTGCCCTTTCAACCACAAATATCCTCTTGCCGGAAAGCCTTTCCATTTCAACCCACAAAAGGCGATGGATCGAAGGCGTAAATGGCCAGCGGTTTGATCTGGAGGATGTGGCGCACGGCGTCAACCTGGATGACATCATGGAAAAAATCGAGTCTGCCTACGTTCAAAAGGCTTTTGAATGCGGCAACGGCAACAAGCAAAAAGCAGCACAACTGCTGGGCATCAGCTTTCGGTCCCTGCGGTACCGGTTTGATAAGCTCGAGATTGAGAAGTCATAAAAATTTTTCTTGACCTCAAAATATATATTGTGGTATGATACCCTCATCATCTATTTAAATTAGTACTCAGCATCACATCAGGTCCGCTATCCTGTTTATTCACGTGTTCATTCATATGTAAGGCCCCAGGCGTTTTTTATCGCTATCAGGCTTAACGATTTCCAAAAGCCCTTTTTTGGCTGCCATCATATCTGCGACACCCGTTAACAGGATTCCGACGAACACATCCAAAAGCCAAATAGTACGTTTGTCAGAATAAAGTTCCGTCTTCACTTCGATAGCTTCATTGTTGGGTTTCGCTACGCTCTACCCAACCTACAAAATTTCACATGACCACAATACGGGTTCTGTGGGAGATGATTGATCCAAAGGATATTCACCCTGACAAAAATTGTCAAAGCACGAGCAAAATTTGGCATTTCATAATCCAGGATAAAAATTCTTGCGGGACACAAAATTAAAGACAACCAAATTAACATAAAATACAATGAGTTATAAAAAATATCCGGCCCGACACCCATTTGGCACTCTATTTGCGTAAACACAAGGCACTACCTGATTCCCGGAAACAATTTTTCACATAACCTTTTATTAACTTCTTACACCAAAAAGGAGGGGATAAAACAAAACACAAAATTCAGTTATCACCGTTTACAAAAAATGACTTAACCACCATTAAAAAAGGAGACACCACCATGTTACAAAAATTACAGAACAACAACAAAGGTTTTACACTGATTGAGTTAATGATCGTTATCGCCATTATCGGTATCCTGGCCGCCATCGCTATCCCCAACTTTATTTCCTATCGTGACAAAACATATTGCAGTGCGGCGGAAACAGATGCGCAGACCATTGCCGGCGCCATTGCCGACTATTTTTCCGACCCCAATAATATCGACGTCACCAAAGCCACACTGGGCCTTGAAGACGCTGATCTGTCAAACAGCAATACCTATACACTGACAGCTGTGGGCACGAATGAATACACCATCGTTGTGACTGATGGGACCAGCAGGTGCCCGAGATTCGACACCTATTCAATCACGATGTAATTTTGACATCATTCATCTGAAATAAAACTGTGAAATAAAATTGGGAAGAGAGGCAACTCTCTTCCCTTTTTTTATTTCCCTTCTTGCCGATCCTGATTAAAACCCTTGGACGGCGCCAACTCCCTGTCTTAATCATAATCTTAATCGTAATCTTAATCTTAATCCTAATCTTAATCGTTATCTCAGGCGTAAACCAACAATTTTAATTGCACCCCAATCCGGATAAAACCGCTTCCAGCCATGACAATCGCGGCAATGACGCCTATCCAGCAAGCTGGATGCCGCTCCCACATCTTTTTTAATCCCTATTTTTTTGTAATCCCTATTGACGGCCGAGCTGTTTTACTTTATAATATCAGTCGATTGT
>JAUXCK010000204.1 GCA_030618925.1 Desulfobacteraceae bacterium | reverse complement strand
TGATCTCACTAAACAGCCTGTTTTATACCTGAAAAGGGCCAGTTAGGCCGAAAAAGTGACAGTTTTTTAACGTTATTCCTTTTTATCTCAGAATGTTATCTTGGCCCGACCCCGATTCGCGGGCGCTTTTTCAGCAGGTCAAACGCTTCTTCCCGGGTCGGTGTGGTCATGGTTTGCCTTTTTCGTTTAACGGTTAAATGTCATGGTCCATGTTCAGCGCCAAATTATACATTGCCGCCGTAGTGTTTGGACCATTTTCGGATGTTTATTTCATTTGCCAATCCTGGAATTTTACCCAGATAACGGCTCCTACCTCCACGTCTTTATCAACACCTTCATGTTTTATCTTGTAATCCGCTTTGCTTAAGGCGGCAAATCCCCACCAGCCGGCTTTGGGTGCGGCGTATGTAAAGACGCCGTTTTTATCTGCCTTGATGGTCTGGGTGACCATGTAATCGGTGGGTGCGTGGGATTTCCCATCCTCGTTATAATATTCCACCTCAACTTCAGCATAGGGCACCGCCTTTCCATCCAGCTTAACAATACCCTGGAACACGTTTCCGGCGTAGAGCCCAAACGGTTTTGAAAGGGGAACTATTTCGGTTTTAAGCCCTATTTCAGCATCCCAGCCCTCATCATCGCCAAAGGCTGTGACAACAGTTTTTGTATGGTGAACGATAAAGCAGTCTTCCACAGGTTCCCAGTATGGTTTTGGTTCCATAAAGAACATATAAACGCCCGGTCTTTTGATTTTGTAATCAAGGCTCCATGCCGTATGACCCATGACATCGACCTTCTTCAATTTTTCAAGAAGAGCGATGTTTTTTCCATTTGCAACCACACCAAAGACTTTGGGCTTTACAAGCGCCATACCGACCCCCTCAAATGGATGAGAGAAGGAAAGCTTCAGATTGACAGTTTTATCATCTTCTTGCATAACCATTGAGTCTGATGGGATGACCATACCGAAATGAGCCATTGCCGTTGCTGACAATCCAAAATTAAAAATCAAACTAAAAACCAGTAGTACCTTGAAAAAGAAAATTTTTTTCATAACACCCTCCCTAAATGCAAAAAACCGCGTGAACATCCGGTATTTTCATAATACCATTTACGTTTGCGGTTTTTACTTTGTTATTTGATTAATGTTAAGCCATTAATATGGTTCAGGCTTCTTGCCCGTATTATATTGGAATACTTTTATGCCAATAAAAAAGAATTTTCAAGTAAAATTTGTAAGTTTTGTAAAGATTTTCAGATTTCAGGCGCTCCGGGAAGGCAGGCCCTTGACATCAGGACGGGGAGAGGACAGTTTGCGTTTTATCTTGCCCGTTTAGCTTTTTTTTGTTACAGGTATGGGTCATTCTGAAAAGATAATTTTTCATGCTATGAAAAAAAGACCAGCAAAAAATTCAGAGCCGGCTTTTTTACAGCATACGAATAAGGTATGGGGAATTGGAGAGAGATATTGCGGAAACAAATTTGTATTATTGATGGCCAGGGCGGCGGTATTGGTTCAACTTTGATAAAATATTTGAAGGAAGCTTATGGCGAGTCAATGGAAATTTTGGCCCTGGGTACGAATGCCATAGCAACGAGCCAAATGGTGAAAGCCGGGGCAAACCGTGGTGCAACAGGCGAAAATGCCATTGTCCGCACAGTGAATGAAGCAGATCTTATCATCGGTCCCATATCGATAACCTGGGCCAATGCCATGCTGGGAGAGGTTACACCCCGTATGGCCGAAGCAGTTATGAGCAGCCTGGCCCCCAAAATTTTACTACCGCTGACTCAAGAGCGTGTTATACTTGTCGGCATGATTAAAGAGCCATTACCTCATATGGTTAAGGCTGTTGTTGAAGAGAAGATCAAGGAGGTTTTTAAAAATGTGTGAAGCAAATGCTTATCTTTTAAAAAATGGGCAGGAGGAATTGATTTTAGAATCCGTAGATTTAATCAAACCGGAAGAGGAAGGAGGATATCGACTGGTCAGTATTTTTGGTGAGCAAAAGGTCATCCAGGGTAAAATAAAATTGATGAATCTGGTTGAGCATAAGATTCTATTTGAAGCCATAGTTGACTGAGATTATTGAGGAGATAGATAGCGGTCAATGATATCATTGAATGTGACTCAAATGGTTAAAAAATTTATTGGATCACTAAAACGATCACCAGACAGGCAGGATGTTTTTAATCCCTGGTGGGACGTGGATTCCCAGAATGATATTAACAGGCAGTGCCCGTTAATAAGAAGAAAACAATTGTCTCACTATTTAATGGAGAGGCTGGGAAAGGCAAAACATCTTCTGGTGGGGGAAGCGCTCGGATATCAGGGCGGGCACTTTACCGGCATCGCCATGACTTCGGAAAGAATGCTGCTGGGCGGGCATGAGAAAAAAGGCATTCTGCCTGAGCACGCCTTTTCTGGAATAGAGGCGAGGCGCACGAGTAAACCGGTGATAAGGCCCCGGGGTTTTACAGAACCCACCGGAACAATTGTCTGGGGGCACATGATCCATGCCGGACTGGATCCCAAAGATTTTATTTTGTGGAACGCGTATCCCTGGCACCCGTTTAAACCCGGCATCGGTCTGCTGTCGAACCGCACACCTGCTCCAAAAGAGCTGTCAGAAGGCCGGCAGATTTTAATGGACCTGATCGATCTTGCCAGGCCCAAAATTATCATGGCGGTTGGGGAAAAGGCATTCGCCTTATTAACCGGCCTGGGCATAAAATCAGTAAAGGTAAGGCACCCTGCAAACGGCGGGGCGTCAAAATTCCGGGAACAGTTTACACAGGCAATTGTCCCGTAACCGGGATAGTCCCATGGCTGAGATAGGCCCCATGACCGGAGCCCCGGGAAAGGGGTAGAGAGCGTCAATCCGCTAAAAAAACCGAACCCCATGTGAATAAAGCATCCCCCGCTGCCACTCTCTTCGCTGCTGGTATCGCTGATTCCGTTTTCGTAGATAGTGATCATCACTTCATCAACATCGGACAACCCGCCGGAATCGACAACTTCCAGTTCGAACACGACCGCTGAATTTTCGTCGACCGGCCCGGCGACAAAGGTGGGCTTGACAGCATTTTCATCAGACAACACAACATCCGGCCCGGCTTTCCAGGTCCAGAAGTATTCAACAACCACATCGTCTGGGTCTGAGGACCCGGATCCATCCAGGGTAACGGTGTCGCCTTCCGTAGCCGCTTGATCTGAACCGGCACTTGCTGAAGGCGGGAATTGATTGAGCGCAAATGTCACATGGAGGGTGTGATTGGCGGTGACATTTGTAAACGTGTAGCCTGCAGCAACAGCCGCGGGCTGGCTGTCCACCGTCAGGACATCGATCCGAAAGCCGGTATCGGCCGTAATCGTGAAGGTTTTATGACTTCCCTGCTCGACCGTCACGGTCCCGTCCGGGTCAATACTGCCCCCGGCACCGGCCAATGCCGTGATGATGAATGTGGATGTCTCCGTACATTGATAGGCACCTGCAGCACGCCCGAAATTCTGGGTCCAGTAGTGACCATAGGTGCTGGGTGTTTCATAAGCATAGCCGACCCCGATGTCGCAGAAATCAGGATTCAGGATATTGGCCCGATGCCCCGTGCTGCCCATCCAGTTGGCCATCACGGCTTCAGGCGTGGGGTTGCCGGCCGCAATATTTTCGCCATAAGTGTTCCATGGGTAACCGGCTGCCGTCATCCGGTCACCGGGCGAACTGCCATCCAGGCCTGTGTGGCTGAAATAGTCGTTCATCCCCATGTCCTCAGAATGGCCCCGGGCAGCAGAGGCAAGACAGGCATTGTAACTCAGCGGCCCGAGCCCCGCCTCAGATCTTTCAGCATTCACGAGTGCCAGGACATCACTTTCGAAATCAGCATGAACCATGGAACATGGCAGAAAAAAACAGATCATGAACAGGGAAAAAACACGTTTCATCAGATAGTTACCTCGGTACGGGAGTTTATGGTTTTGTGACAAACGAGGAATCACATTCTTGTAAAATAGATGCAATAAACGCGCCCGGCCGGGCAAAAAAGCATAAATACAGTATTCGCAAATAGTTATATAAATTTTAGACTTGCTTGAGATTTGCTGAATGATAAAAAAAGTTACATTAATGGCGCAGTGTGTCCTTTAATGAACAGTTGTCCCTCTTTAATATGGTGAAACAGTTTGCTGGATCAGTTGCCCGGTAAGATATGTGCAGAGAATGGCCATGCATTCGAGGTCAAGATACTTGTCGGCATTGTCATGGAACAAAAAAAATGCGCCGGCCGCCATCATGTCATCTTTGTCGTTAAAATTCAGGACCACTGGAACCCTGCTTAAGGCTTTAAATCTCACACTCAGATCATACGAAACGTTTTCCATGAGTGTGCCGCCCAGTCCAATGCATCTGTCTTTCAAGCTATTCAGGTTTCCAGAAAAAGTCGTTTGGATGATTTTGCCTGTGTTGGCGGTGAAGCTTGAAAATAATGGCCCTGAATCTGAAAATTCTCTTAATGAGACCAGTTTGTTTGAAGTTTCACTGAGGGGGTCAGGGCACATGAGCAGATATTGACACAAAACGGTCTTGACTGCATCGGTCAGGGGGTGCCCCTCAATATCATGAATTCCATCACGGGAGAATGAAATCCGGCGATTAAAAAAATCAAATATCAGTGCGTCATTATTTCTCCTGATGTCCAGGATTTTTCCATTTTTGAAAAAATCAATTTTGCTCACACTGGAAAAACGACTGTTAAATTTTTGCTCGAACGTTTTTGAAGAACTCATTATGATTTATTGTCTTCAATCGTTTCAAGTTTTTTCATCAGAATATCATATTCATCTTCATACTCAAGCAAATCCACCATTACAGGCGGTTTCATCGAATGCGCCGGAAGCCTTTCCTGGGTTTCCCGGATCAGCACCTCCAGTTCTTTCATTCTTTTTTTTATGTCATCTATCGTATCTGGCATATCAGTAACCTACTCCCGCCGCCTTGACAAACTCCGCACTGTGGGCATGGCAAGGCGTCACGCCATATACCATGCCGCACGAAGGACACGCGGATTCCATCATTTCCATCTGAAAGAGGTTGTCACAATTGCTGCAGCTGATTTCAAGTGCAGCCGGCAGCGGGTTAACATTAAAGCCCATCACTCTGATCTTATCTACGATTTGTTTGCCGGATTCGCTATCTCCTGAACATCCATCATGCATGTCTTTTCCTCCTGTAAGTAAAAGTATCTTAACAACAATAGTATCATTACAGACAAAAGAAATTGATCTATGTCAAAACAATTTAAGATAATATAATGTCGTCTGGCCAAAAAATGAAAATACGATCGCGTGCAACCCATAAAAAGGAATCTGGAAGATAGAAAAAAATCAGCATTGCTTTGCTTGGATGAGGTGGGCCCATTTAGATTTGGGGTCGGACCAAATTAACTATTTGATATCATTTAGATAAAGGTTATAAATCGGGGTAATTTTGGTCCTAAACAGCCCCTTTTAGTGCCCAAAAGAGCTCTTTAGGAATAATCTCCATAGTGTATTTTTTACTAAACAGCCTGTTTTATACCTGAAAAGGGCCAGTTAAGCTTGAAAAGCGACAGTTTTTTAACGTTATTCTTTTTGATTTCAAAATGTTATCTTGGCCCGACCCCGATTCGGCACCGATTCGGCACCGGTCTGATGACGCCTGTGCTCACTAAACAGCCTGTTTTATACCTGAAAAGGGCCAGTTAGGCCGAAAAAGTGACAGTTTTTTAACGTTATTC
>JAUXCK010000165.1 GCA_030618925.1 Desulfobacteraceae bacterium | reverse complement strand
TTACCAGCAGTTGTCTTCCTAAGACCGCTTGGCCTCCGACTTGGTGAGCGCCCATTACTACTTTGGGAGAAGGAACAGAACGCGGCCCTATGTAGGCCTGAACACGGGTGTATATTTCATTTCACAGAGTGCAAGCCTCGGCGTTTACGCGGATGGCGATACCAATGCCCATTTTGGCCTGACACCGGAACTCGGCGTGATCATTCCTATGGGCGATATGGGACTGATGCTCAATGCCAAATATGCGTATGCGTTTGAAGGCGGCGGCAACATGGCCTTTTCCTGGCTCGCCGTCAACATCGGGTTTACATTCCCTGATTTTTAGTCCAGATAAGTCTGTAATATAAATAGCTCCCCCCAATCGTCCCTGAATAGTGTCCATATTTCCTCCCTTTCCCAAAGGGGGGATTCATATTGCGTGCCGACATATCCTATGATACGTCCAGATTAAGGGGACGCTCTCAACATTTAACTATTTGAGTTAAGGCAGCTCATATCTTCCTTCCGCTGCAATTTTTTCCCCTCTTTTCACCGATTGGCTGACCCCCATAATTGAAATTTCCAGCTTTTTTGCCAGTGACGACATGGTCATCCCGCACTCCCTTACTGCCCAAAAGCACAGCAGACTCCGGGCGCGCACTGTCCGACGGTTTTTTCCTGCAGCAAATACCAGTTCGACAGGCATGTCCATCAAATCGGCTACACGATCGCCCAATCTGTCAACATCATATCCATGGGATTGCCGCCGGTATTTGCGCTCCAACTGCTCATCCGCATATTCCAGAGACTGGTTCACAAAATCACTGTCTCCCAATATCCTTTCGTCGCCCTTAATGCCAACTTTTGCCTTTCGCAGTCCTTTCAGCTCCGCCCAGCCGCCTGCACTCCGCACCAGCCCGCCTCCCGTCAGCTCCGGCTTTTTCCCAAGACCTGCCCCCAGTTCGACAAATCGTCGATATTTTCGTCTGGCATCAGAAAGGCGCTTGCCGAAGCGCTGAAAAACATATCCGGTATCCTGCCAGTCGTTTTTCCGCTGACCCAGCAAGACTGAGTGTCCTGCATATTTGTATCGGCCCAGCATTTCGAGTCCGTCGACCAGCCGCGCACGAAGGGGGTTAAGATGAATGTAACGAACCAGCTCCAAGAGGTAGGTCTCTTCCTGGCATAGGATAGAGCGATAGCGATTCTGGAACAGGTGTCCCCAGCGCTTGTGCCGCCGGTTGAACTGGATTGCATGGCTGGTGAGCAATCGACGCATAACGGTGCTCAGGGGAGTGTTTCCCGTTTTCAAAAGTAGATGGAAGTGGTTCGGGATAAGCGCCCAGGCGTAGCATCGGGTATTAGTTTCAAGCAGAATCGTGCCCAGGCGGTCAAGAAATCGATCTCGATCTGTATCATCAAGAAATATCTCCCGGCGGGCAATGCCTCTGGAGATGACATGGTGCAGCGCCCCAAAGGCGTCTATTCGGGATTGGCGTGGCATAAACGAGATATATCATTCAAACGTTTTAATGTAAATATTTAAATATTGAGAGCGTCCCCCTTGTGTCCCCTTGTGTCCCTTGTATGCTGTCGGGTCATCAGGCGACGATTTCCAATGAACAAATGGCCAACACCGATATCGAAAACATCAGCCGGCGGCCGCACATCCGCCAGCTGTTCAATATTGCGATCAGATACGACACGCCGCTGGAAAAAGTTGAAAGGGCGGTTAACATCATCAAAGGCATTCTCGAAAACCATGAGGGCATGGACCCTGAGTTTACCCCCCGGGTGTACTTTAACAAGTTCAACCGCGATTCACTCAACATTATTATTGTGTTCTGGTACCACCCGCCGGACTACTGGGCCTTTATGGCCGAAAGCCAGAGAATAAACAAACAGATTATGCGGGAATTTGAAAAAGAAGGCATCAAATTTGCGCTGCCGAGTACGAGCGTTAGCTTGACCCGGAATGATGAGCAACCCTATCAATAGAAAAGATAGATACAGACCACAGCTTTCCGGCCGTGGACGAGGCAGGCAAAATATACGACCATGACAGGAGCGAAAAGTAATCGCATGAATAAGAAATTTCGAAGCATAGAGGAGCATCCTCAAGCCGGTTGGCGTCTGCGCCTGGGCCTGATCCTATTTATTGTTGGTTTTGCCAGTCCGTTGCTCATTCCGGTGATTACAGCCACCAATCTTTCCACCGGTTGGAAAACAATCATTTCAGGGGCCCTGGCAGTCGGTATCCCCGAGGTTTTCAGCATTATCGCAATTGCCATCATGGGCAAAGCCGGTTTCAACGCCATCAAATCTCGGTTTTTCAGCTTCATTAAAACACACGGCCCCCTGGATCGGGTAAACAAAATGCGCTACAGAGTGGGGTTGGTGATGTTCGTCCTGCCTTTTTTATTCGGATGGCTGGGGCCTTATTTTACACACCACATTCCGGGTTACGAAACCTACCGTTTGTCGGTCAACATCATTGGAGACATGCTGCTGGTTTCAAGCCTCTTTGTGCTTGGCGGTGATTTCTGGGATAAAATCAGGGCCCTGTTCAGCCACAGCGCCAAAACGCAGTTCGACGGTCAACCATAATTATAAAATTTACATGTCCCCAACATCTTTCTTTTCTTGACAAAATAGTTTAGAAAATAAACTAATATTCAAAATAAAAGGAGGAAAACCCATGAAAAAAGCCAAGTGGACCATCATTTGCGGTGTCATTATTCTGCTTGTCCTTGGGGTGATATTCCGTCAGCGGCTGGTTTTGCAGATCACAGGGATGCGTCCCTTTGTTGAAGAGCGCTTCAACGGCTGGGTGGCCGGCGGTGCGGACGAGGCAGAGCTGGATGCGGCATTATCCAGGATCTATGACCCCAAGGGGTCCGGACCCGGGTCCTGGGTGTTTGAGATGGCCAGGGTTGCTGAGACATATGAAAAAAAGGCTGAACAGGCGGAAGCCGGGGGACGCACGGAAAAAGCGGCTAAAGATTTCTATACAGCGTCAGTCTATTATTATATCGCACGATTTCCGTTCGTTGCCTCTCCAGCCAAGAAAGAGGCCTATGAGCGGCACATCGCCTGTTATCTCAAAGCTGCCCGCTCCTTTGATCCACCCCTTGAGGTGGTGCGGATTCCCTATGAAAACAAAGAGATCGTCGGGTATTTGCGCATCCCAAAGGCTGAGCGACCGCCGGTGGTGATTTTAACAGGCGGGGTCGATGGCTGGAAAAGCGACCTGAACCGGACAATCGAAGACCTTTTGAAAGAGGGGTTGGCGGTATTTGCCATGGACATTCCGGGAACCGGGGAGAGCGCGTGGCATCTTGCCCCGGAATCGGACCGGGTGTACGGCCAGGTGATCGATTACCTTCAAACCAGAGAAGATCTGGACGGGTCACGACTGGGTGCTTTTATGATCAGTTTCGGCGGATACTATGCGGTTCGGCTTGCCCTGAGCGAGCCCAGGGTATTGGCTGCAATCAACGTGGGCGGCCCTATTGCCCTGAGTTTCGAAAAGAAAAATATCGAGAATATACCTGATGTCATGATCTCAACGATTGCCCATGCCATGGGCAAAAAACTGCCCATGAAAACAGAACAGATGCTGGCGCTGGCAAAGCCCTTTTCTCTGGATCAGGATGGATTCCTGCAACATCCGAAACATCGGGCCGCGCTTTTGAGCATTAACGGTGACCAGGATCCCCTGCTGCCTATCGATGATTTGTACATTATTTCCAAAAAAGGAATCAAACAGGACGAATGGGTCTACAAAGGAAGCGGTCACTGCGCCGCGGATGAGATGGCGGAATGGGGGCCAAGGGCGGCAGTCTGGATGCGAGAGCATTTGGCCAGGTGATAGACACAGCCGCGTGACCGCGCCCTTCTAAACGAATATTTAAATGTTGAGAGCGTCCCCTTATTCTTATTCTAAAAGCTGCATATTGCTATTTGGGCATATTTCTTATATAGAGAATCCTATCGATAGAATTGGTCTAAAAACATCTTTCTTCAATTTTTTTATCTGGAGCAGTTGCCAAAAGGAGGCGCGTCCATGACAAAGAAAAAAATAGTGGCCCCCCTCATTATAATAATTTGGCTTATGGTGCTTTCCGGCTGTGCCACAAAAAGGCCTGTGCTTTATCCCAATGACATGCTTCAACAGGCCGGCAAAGTGCAGTCCCAGGCAGATATCGACGACTGCATGCAGTTTGCAGAAGACCACGGGGCAAAGGAAAACACCGGCGGAAAAATTATCAAGGACAGTGCCGGCAGTGCTCTGGTGGGTGCGGCCGCCGGTGCAGCCATGGCTGCCGTTTTTGGCGGTGATATAGGCCGGAGCGCGGCTGTCGGTGCAGCCGGCGCCGGGGCAGCCACTGCCACCAGGGGCGCCCTTGACTCAGGGGATCCGGATGCTGTTTTCCGGAGTTTTGTTGAAAAATGCCTCCGTGAAAAAGGGTACGAGCCCACGGGATGGCGCTGATGAAAGGGGATATCATGAAAAAAATATGGAATGGTTGTCTTTTGGTGCTGATCATCGCGGGATTCCTTGGCTGTGCAGGCCTTAAGGCCCCGGTCTCTCATACCCGTCAGGGCAATGAAATCA
Source organism: Desulfobacteraceae bacterium (assembly GCA_030618925.1). GTDB lineage: Bacteria > Desulfobacterota > Desulfobacteria > Desulfobacterales > SURF-7 > JAUXCK01. Next base: position 1,822 of record JAUXCK010000165.1, on the reverse strand, counting down.
CCTTTGAGGACAAAAAGGCCGGCCATCATGTGAGGGTGGTTGTCTCAACACCTTTTGAATATAAGGACATTATTACCCGGAAAAATCAGGAAATCACCATTAAGGGATATCAATTCGTAAAAAATGAGGATCAGATCCTGGTCACCCGGCTCCATAAAACTGACTTTCAAACGCTTACGGGCATCCGCGTTGAGACCGATGCAACAGAGTTCGTCCGGTTTGACCCGTTTACGTTTTTTGACACACCAGACTGCAAGTTTGTCCGGACCCATATTCACACAATATCGGATTTCCTCATTATCGCGGCCTATTTCAAAAGCCTGGACCGCAATACATACCCGTGTGATGACTGGATGTCTGTGGAGGATGTGTCAGCCGCCGAACCCGAGCTGCTAAACGCCTTCAACAGGGAGGCGGACAGCAGTATTCAAATGAGCGGAAAATAATAATGACGGTTCTTAAATCAGTCTGGATCCTGTGCCTGATTTTCACTCTAACTGCCTGTTCTCAAATGAAAATCAGGAAAGGATTTCAGGACCACACCTGGTATTCATCTGCAAAACCCTTTATCGGGATAAAAATAAATCCTGATTTTAACTATGTAAAATACAAAACAAGCACCCGCACAGGGTCTGATGTGGACAACAACAGTATATTTGACAAGACACTTGTTCGCCAGACACTTTTTGCTTTTGAGAACAAACTTGAAAAAAAAACCATTGTCATTGCCCTGAAATTCCTCGGCAAACCGGGCTGGGCGTTCAAACCCGGTTTGTTTCCAATAAAAAATGCGTTCAACACCGGAAGAACCGACATCCTGGGGAACAGCTATCAGTTCTGTACTTATGTGGTAAACGATTTGTCAGGTGATTATCTTGTAAAGGGATATGGAAGAATGGTTGGCGCGCTCAGTGACACCCTGCTCCTCATACACTATGTTGAAAAACAGGATGACAGCTGGGAAAAGCCGATGCTGACGGACCGGCAAAAGGAAACCCTGTCTTTGTTTGAATCAAATTGTGATAAAGATCTACAGATTTTAGAAGAGGTGACGATTCCGGAAGCAGACGCGTTCCAGGCCCCTGCTGTGTTAAGCCAGCAGGAAGATGCCGCCCTGTCAGCCTTCATGGAAACCCTGGTGTTTCCCAGGGCCATATATTTAACATGGAAATGATAAACCGAGAGATAGTTATGAAAAAAATTATTTTGGTGATGAGTTGTGTTGCCCTTCTGGGGGTTGCCGCATGCGGCAAAGAGGCGAAAAAGACAGCGCCCCCTCCTCCTGAGGTCACGGTATTTCAGACTGAAACAGCGGAGGTCCCGATTTATCACGAATTTGTGGGCCAGGTGTATGGATTCAAAGACATTGCCATACGGGCGAGGGTCGAAGGCTATCTGGAAGGCATCCACTTTGATGAAGGCCTGCCGCTTTTTCATTCACTTTAATATAAGCCAGACCCTTTGCACCATAGATTGAAACATATTGGGTATAACCATCAATAAGTTTACGCGTCAAACTTGCACCATTAGGTACTCGTAAAGCAGTTACACGACTATTGGGATCTTTGGCAGGCCCTGAGAAAACTTTAAAATCAACATCTGTTAAGACATCAGCCACTTCAACTAATTCTAAATCAATACGTAAATCAGGCTTATCACTACCATAGCGATTCATTGCTTCGGCATAAGTCATTCTTGGAAAGGGATTGGGTAATTGTTCTTCCAATACATTGGCAAAGACATTACGCATCATGTCTTCCATCATAGACATTAATTGTTCTTCCTGCATAAAAGAAGTTTCAATATCTAATTGGGTAAATTC
>JAUXCK010000358.1 GCA_030618925.1 Desulfobacteraceae bacterium | reverse complement strand
CATGATGAGGGTCTGTTCCTTATTCGGTTCTGTTCTTTTTGTTTTACTCATATTAGACCTGTTTTGGTTTTATGTTAATCTAATGACGCTCCTGAATCATTTTAATGGTTTTTTTGGGGCACTTGACTGAACAGATGCCGCATCCTTTGCAATAGGTATAGTCGATTTCAGGAAACGTGTCTTCTTCGAATATAATGACGCCGTCCGGGCAGTGCAAGTAGCAGATACCGCACTTATTGCATTTTTTCAGGTCGATCTCAGGCCGGAAAGTTCTCCAGTCACCAGTTTCACCGATACTGCCTTTTGAGGGCTGGGAAACAGGGACATGGGGCAGATCCCGCCAGGAATCAAAACTGGGGACGTCTTTGTCCGATGATTTTTTGTCATCCTTTTTCATTGCTAATCTGTTCCTTGGCCTGGCCTCCAGGCTGGCGTAGATTGCCAGCCGCCAGGCGGGTGGCTTTATTTCAGGGACTTGGCCCGAAAATAAAGGAGACACATCGGAAGTGGTTTTGAAGCACCTTCAAGTGTCTGTGGTTAATGGTTTAAATCCCCCTGAAAGTCCTGCACACCAGGAATCGCATCAGGGGTAAAACAAAGCAAAAGAGAGTGTCGTCCGGCCCGACAGTGTTAATAAGCTCTCAGGGTCTTGTTATAAGAGAGTTCCACTGCTTTGATATTTCTCTTGGCCTTGCTGCCCCATTTGTCTTTGAGAACAGCATTCACGGAGTCCATTGAAACAAGGTCAGTTACTTTTGAAAAAGCACCCAGGATGGGCACATTTACCAAAGGAGACCCCTCCAGCATCAGATCGAATTCCAGTGCAATGGAAGTCCCTGGAAAGGTATAGAGTTCAATGTCCCGGGAGAGCCGGGTGTCCCCCTCCAAATTTTCGGCATTCACGATGACCCGACAATTGTTTTTGGGGATGGCGTCCACAATAACGGGCAAATCCAGCATGGATTCATCTAAAACAAGAACGATATCAGGCTTGGTAACGGAGCATACTTTCCGGATTTCCCGATTTGAAACAATGAGAAAAGCCCTTATTGCAGCACCCCGTCGCTCTGCTCCGATCTGGGGGATTGACATCACGTCCTTGAAACCTTCGACAAAGGCCATTTGAGCCAGTAGCAGGCAAGAGGTAACACCCCCCTGTCCCCCTCTGCTGAAAAATGTAATTTCGTGTTCTGATTGTTTTCCTTTTCTGGTCATCCCGTAACCCCTCTCCATCTTTTGCATGCCTGCAGCTATTGCCGCTCAAAACCAACAGAAATCGGTACGCTAACACAAAAAGCGGACAGAGGTCAATATAAAAAAACGGGTCCATTTTTTAGATCGTCCATTATGTGCAGGGCAGGGCGGATGAAGGCAAATGGGTTCCTGCCGGGCAGGTGACTAACCCTGGGGGACCCGTTTGTCTTTTAGGATATTGTTGGAGATAACCACACGTTGTATTTCCGAGGTGCCTTCATAAATTGTAAACACCCGGGCATCCCTGTAAAACCGTTCAACAGGATAGTCCTTTATAAACCCGTACCCACCATGCAGCTGCAAAGCTGAAGCGGTTATCCGGTTGACCATTTCCGATGCAAACAGTTTTGCCATGGAGGCCTGGGTGGTAAACTTTTCACCCCTGTCCTTCATTGAAGCGGCAAGAAACATCAGCTGCCTGGCGGCTTCAATATCTGTCGCCATGTCTGCAATCTTCCAGCGAATGCCTTGAAATTTGGAGATCGACTGGCCGAACTGCTTTCGATTTTTTATATATTTTATGGCTGCATCAAAAGCCGCCTGGGCGACGCCGATAGACTGGGCGGCAATCCCGATGCGGCCGCAATCAAGGCAGGTCATGGCAATCTTGAATCCATCCCCTTCCGCCCCCAGACGATTTTCAGAAGGCACTCGGCAGTCTTCAAAGATAAGATCGGTTGTGTCTGAGGCGCGCAGTCCTAATTTGTCTTCAACATTTCCCACCTTAAATCCTGGTGTCCCCTTGGTCACCACAAACGCACTGATTCCCTTGTGGTGTTTGGATTCATCTGTTTTGGCCGTAACGATAACGGTTCCCGAACTCTGTCCGGATGTAATAAAGCGTTTGTCGCCATTTAGAACATAACCCTCACCATCCCTGACAGCGGTGGTGGATTGCCCCACAGGATCCGAACCGGCCTCGGGTTCGGTCAGGGCAAAGGCGCCGATGACTTCTCCGGATGCGAGTGGCGGCAGGTATTTTTCTTTCTGATCCCGGGTGCCGAATCGATTGATGCTTTCGCATACAATCGAATTCTGCACAGACATGACGACTGCTGTTGACGCACAGGAATAGGCAATCTCAGAAAGGGCCAGCACATAACTGATGGTATCTGCATCCTGCCCCCCGTATTCAGGGGGCACCATCATGCCCATAAGCCCCAGTTCCCCCATTTTTTTGAGGTTGCTTTTCGGGAAGGCCTTGGTTTTATCGCGCTCTGCAGCAGTTTGCGCCACAACTTTTCGTGAAAACTCCCTGACCATGGATTGGATCATGAGTTGTTCATTTGCCAGTTTATATAACAATTGCGCCCCCTTTACCGGAAAACCGGATCCCATCTGTTCGAAAAATACGAATTGTCTTAAGGCCCATAGATAACAACAAGGAGTTCTGCATCCGTTTTTCCGACATTTCTCAGTTTGTGTTTGACCCCGGAGTTGAAATGAAGGGAATCCTCTTTTTTAAGCGAATTGGTGTGATCGCCAACCGTCACCTCTATTTTTCCCTTCAGGACATAGACGAATTCTTCCCCTTCATGTTGATATCCAACCCCTTTATGTTCCTGCATTGCTGTGATGGTCACCCGAAAAGCTTTCAGGTGCTTGTTTTCCGCCCCCGGTGTAAGGGTGACGTAGGCATAATTATCAGTTCTTTTGGCATAAGCTTGTGCGCGGTTTTCCTGGGCAGATTCCTGATCTTTTACCTGATCCTTTAATAGAAGGCCGGAATCTATTTCCAGGGCCCTTGAAATCTGTAAAATCGCACCCACCGAGGGGATGGTTTTCCCGGACTCTATCTCTTTGAGATAAGCAGGGTTAAAACCGGTTTCATTGGCGATACGGTCATGCGAGATTTTTTTTTGCATTCTCACTTTTTTGATTTTTTTCCCAATCGGTACGAGTGCACCGGCTTTTTTTCTCGGCATGACGGCTCCTGACCCGGATAAACCGGTAATTTGATGATGATTTAAAATATCTATACCATTTATCATCCATGCCGGCAATACGTCATTGTCCCGGGGAGGGGGATTGCTCCGGGTGCATCACAAACACAGCTGATCTCGCTCTTGAACCCGCTTCGATCCTGTCCCATGGGGATTTAAAACTCTTGGAGCTGGCCCGGGCAATTGCCACCCAACCAATTGCGTTCATTAAGGGGTGCGAAACTTGAGTTAATACTTCTGAAAAATAAACGCATCAAAAAGGTCGCCTTCAATTTTTTGTGGTCTT
>JAUXCK010000162.1 GCA_030618925.1 Desulfobacteraceae bacterium | reverse complement strand
CCGGGAGAAGTTGGGTTGGCAGACCAAAACCCCGTTTAAAACCCTGGTTCGGGAGATGAGGGCGCGTTCTCTGTTTTGGGCAATAACACTCACCGGGAAAAAAGTAAATTCTCCGTTTGCATGGACAATGACCTGGACGCCCTCCTTTTTCCGGAGGAGTGCGTCAAGGGGAACAGTGCAGCCGGTATCGGCGAAGGTGAGCAGATCGATGGTGACATAATAGTTATTTGGCATCTCCAAAGGCGTATCAACGTCAACTTCTGCCACTGAGAGACCGTTTGCAGCATCACTGTAGAGTGTTGTGACCTGGCCTATTCGCCGGCCATTTAGAAACACCTCCTGTCCTGCCCTGATGGCACCCCCCCCCGGCACATAACTGAAGGTGAGTTTTTGCCCTGGAGAATTGATGGAAAGCAGGGGTCGGCCCGGGTTGGCAAGGTCTCCTTTGCGTGAAAAGAGGGTGCCGACTATCCCGTCAAAAGGGGCCCTGATATTGAGGTAGCTGCGTTGAACTTCAAGGGAAATGATTTTTTGTCGGGTCGCTTCGAGGCCGGCCTGTTTAGTTGCATACGCCACTTCCGATGCCTCAAATTTCTCCCGGGCCAGCCCACCCGCCTCAAAAAGAGCCTTGTTGCGTTTATGCAGGTTTTTGCTGTATTGCACATCCTTTTTCCGGGCCTTCAGGCTCACCCGTAAGGCCTGGATGCTTGAAACAATTTCCAGATCATCAATCTGCAGCAGGAGGTCTCCTTCTTTTACAGACTGGTTTTCCCTGACCAGAACCTCTTTTATCCGGCCGCTCAGCTTGGAAGAAATTTTGGCAGTCTCACGGGAGGCAAGACGCGCAAGAAAAGGACGGGTCTGCTCCAGTCGTTGAGTTATTGCCGGAACGACTTTCACCTGATAGGTCAAAGGGGTCGGGGGTGGCGCATCCTTGATACTCTGCTTGCGTTTTTTGAGGAGCATGGCGGCACTGACAAGCAGTGCAATGGTCAGTAAAACGGCAATGAATTTTTTCACTTGTTCTCTCCATTCTCCAGCAGGTAGTCCAGGTAGAAACAATGATTCTGGTAACTATATCGGGCAGTAATAAAACGACTTAAGGCCAGTTGATTTCGGGCCTTTGCATAGAGCAGATCATTCAGATCTGCCGCCCCTTTTTCAAAACGGGTCTGCTCAATACTCTCTGTCTCGCGGGTCAGGGCAAGCTCGGTCTCGGCAGAATAAAAATCATCAAGGGCCAGTTCGATTTTGATGACCGCTTCACTCAATGATCTCCTCAACTCAAGTCCTGTTGTTAACCGATCCCTCCGGCTTTGTTGTTGACGAATGGCTTGTATCTGCTTAGACGTCTTACGGCTGCCAAAATCAAAAATAGTCCATTTCAAATTTACAACCGCATGCCAGATTGTTTCGTTATTCCAGTCCCCTTCATGAAGATTAGAACTGTCATTGGGGCCAAAATTCTGGCCGTAAAAGCCATTAAAATACACCTGGGGGTAGTAGCCTGCACTACTTTTTTCCACAAGCCTGGTATTTTTTTCCACGTCGAGCACAACAGAACGATATCGATGGAGTTCCTGAAACTCTTTATTGTATTCAGTCCCACCGGGAACCGGCATCTCCATGGCGTACTCCTCCAGGGCGTGGATCGGGGCCGTGTTCAGCAAAGCGGCAAGACTGGCCTTCATTATCTTTATATTACCACTGATCTGCCGCACCTTAACTCTGGCGTTTTCTTGATCTGCTGCGGCTTTCAGCAGTTCTATCCTGGCCTTTTTCCCAAGTTTGACTTCAAGGGAAATGTCATCATGGAGTCGCTTCAATGCCGTATGGTATTCCCTCCGGGCCTTTTCCTGGGCCTCCAGGGAAAGGATATTTATGTATAGTGTTTTCACATTATAAATGAGCTGTTCCCGGCTCAGTTTTATAGCCACCCCGGCCATCTCTTTTTCAAGCGCTGCAATTTTCACAGAGCCCTGATTTGAAAATCCGGTGAACAGCGGTACCTCATACATGATGCCGGTGGTAAAAAGATCCTGTGTGGTGGGAACAGCGGTGGGATCATTGAAGATTGATGCCGGCGTCAATGGCGCCAGGGTACGCGGCAGGTTATAATGGCCATAGGACGCCACTATGTTGATTTTGCCAAAATTCTGTAATTTTTCCCCGCTTAAGTTTTCTTCGCTCAAGGCTTGATTCATCTGCTGTTTTTGCAGACCCGGGTTGTTTTCAAGTGCCAGGGCCACAGCCTCTTCAAGGGTCAGCCCACTGCTCACCTGGGGGAGTAATGCGATAATTGCCTGGCTCAACAGGCCAAAGATTAAAAATTTTGTCAGCCGGTTTTTTTCCACAGATACACGCAACACCTGTTGTCGGTGAGTCGACAAATTATAGCAGGACTTTCTTTGCGCTGTCCCTCCCGCTTTGGGTTAAGAAAGTGTTGTCGATTAAATTTTTTAGAGATTCAATGTTGCCGGGGTTCTCTGACTGCTTCTCTTCAAGATTGACAATCAGATCCGCATCGTACACCACTTGAAAGTTGAGGGTCTCCTCATCCCTGGGGTGATGATGGTGCCCGATAATATCACACACCTCATCGATAAGATCCGGATTTGCTTTAAGATTTTCCATGATGGACCGTGCAATCGGCGGTCCCTCCAATTCCTGGAATTTCGCTCCCGTGCTGCCGTGTTTTTTTTCAGCTTCATGGAGTCCGATATCATGGAGATAGGCAGCCGACAGAATGACAGCCAGATTACCGACTTCCTGTTTTCCGATCTGTTCGGCATAACGGGCCACTTTGACGGCGTGTCCGATTCGTTTGAAATCAGATCGGAAGTATCTCTTCATTTCAATGGCAACCCTGTCTTTCAGCAAATCTTCCTTCTGGGCCAGAAGTTCGGGGGGAAGGGTGCCCAGGCATTGTTCAGCGTGTTCACAATAGGATGCACAGCCAAAATCCATCTTTGGATTAATAAATCTGTGACCGCACTTAGCGCATTTTCGGGCAGTGTCATCTTTAAAAAATTCCACATCTGTACCGCATTTTGGGCATTTGGCGTCAAACACGGCGCTTGGTTTCCAGTATCTGCTGTCTTGGCCAGGGCATTTCATTTTTAATTCTCCTGTTTCAATATATCGTCAATTCTGGAAGCGTTTATACCCCATTATGGAAAGAGATGCTTTGACTTATATCAAAAAAAAGAAAAAATGAGGGTGTTGGATTATTTCCGGGGCGCGATATTAAAAAGATTTGGACTCAGGGGGTTGATCATCGGTTTTTTTTCTCATCAATTCTTCAAACAGGGCAATTGATGCTTTGCTGTCCCATGATCTGGGGCCAAACGCTTTTCCAATAATACTGCCATCCCTGTCCAGGATAAATGTGGTTGGAAGGGCCCTTACCCCGAACTTATCACTCGTCTTTCCGGTTGAATCTAAAAGCGCTGTGAAAGACAATTTATGTTTTTCAAAAAAAGTGGTTACCCATGACGCAGGTTGCTTTACATCAATCGCCACCATGACAAAATTTTTGTCCTTGAGCCGGTTGTGCAGATTTTCCATGGAGGGCATCTCTTCCCGGCATCCCCCACACCATGTGGTCCAGAAATTGACAAACACGATGTTGCCTTTAAATTTAGAAAGAGACACTTTTTTGCCCATCAGATCCAAGAGCCCTGTCCCGGTTGGGGAAGCGGTTCGCGGTATTTTGACAATACCCATTTCCTGAAACGCTTGGTCTGTATCATGGGCAATCGTATCAGGACCTTTTTTTGTCCCGATATCTGTGCGGCCATGGGTTGCGGAGCAGAGGACAAAAGCCATCCCTGCCGCAAGGATAAGAATTCTTTTTTTTGAAATCATGCTATCACTTTTATCATGGGAATCCAATACCCGTCAAGCGGGAACAATCCACAGGGTGTCATTAAATCCTGTTTGATCAGGATTACGATTAAGATTAAGATTACGATTACGATTACGATTAAGGGTATAGTGGTTATGAATCCCATCGAGCAAAGTAAATCTTAAGCAGTAACCCGCATTTTTAATTGAACCCCAATCCATACCGTGTGGATCCCGTCATGTTATGGCAGGGTAAACTGGGGAACACCCAGGCTAAACTCTCCGTCCATGATCCACTTTTTCAGTGTTTCAGCAATTTCACGCGCCCTTACCACACTGGAGAGGGGAACGGTCGAAACATCATCACCGTTAATTTTTATGGAGCCGCTCTTAAGCTCCGCATAGCTGACACGCCCATAGGATTTTGATATACCGTTCGGGTAGTCATTGCCATAGTCTATAACCTGCGTAAAAATATCTTCATCCGATATGGCCGTATACCGGGCGATCTCTTCATTTAACAAGGGGATGGGGACCCCCAGTCCCACTGCAAGGCTGCACCCGTATCCCTGTATACTCATCCCCACAATCCATCTGGGGCTCATATTTTTCAGATCACCCATGACCCACAATGTCCCTGCGGGTGAAAGGGGGATACCCTTTTCCGATCTATTGACAGAAGGATTATGCTGCGTGCCGTGCCATGTGACATATCCCTCACCGCCGCCTAAAAAAATCCGGGTCCCCAGCCCGATGGTTTTATAGTAGGGGTCATTAAAAAGCGGGCTCAATTGTCCGGCACTGCAGTAATTTGCATTGCTGATTTTAGGCCTCAGTGTTCCCATATACGTGTAAATCGTTTTATTGGTTGTATTAATGGCACAATTGTAATTCTGGTACCCGTTTCTGGGATTGCAGAGAGTGGCTTGAGGGACAGTGGCCACGTCGATCTCTTTTTCAATCATTTTATTCGGATAGCAGGATGTGCCATACCCGGTGGCTTTCAGATGAATCTTCTTGCCGGATACCAGGTCCTGGATAACATGTCCTCCGCCGTAATTGAATTCTCCCGGCCAGACTTTATTCAGCGGATCATCTTCACACGGCTCGGTGGCACCAATGTAACAGTCGACTGCTGCAATCCCTGCATAAGCGGGCACGTTGTTAAGCCAGACCTTGGACGCTTTCAGGGTGGGGATGGAATGGCCAAAGTTGATGAACGCACCGGAAGAACACATGGGGGCAAAAGTGCCGGTGGTGACCACATCCACATGCCTGGCCGCTTCCACAGGGCCCTGGTCTTTGACAATATCGATGATTTCTTCAGCAGTGACCACGACCACGTCACCTTTTTGAATTTTGGCATTGATTTCCTGATAGGTTTTATTCACTTTATAATTTTTAATAGACATTTTCCTTTGCCCCTGAATGAAAAAATGTTATGATTAGAATATATTGGACTTCAAAGGAGTACCTTGAATACATCGCATTCCCGGCAGGTCTCAATTTTTTCCTTCCAGTTCTTTTTGGGTTCACCATCACAAATTGTCCCATTAATAAACCAGCAGAGTTTACCTGCCCTGAATTCCCAGGCCGGGCATCTTTTTTTCTGTTTAGGGGGGCATTTGTTCACAATCCAGCACTGTTTTATGTTTTTTTCTATTTCTTTTTTCTTGGCGATCAGAAAAAAAACCTGGCGCTCTACATGGGACGGTACCATCCGCCAGCCCTGTTCATAGCTGTGTATGGCCTTAATGGAGGTGCCGAGAAGCTGGGCCATTTGTTTTTGTGTTTTGTCCAGTTTTTTTCGAAAAGATTTGAACTCGGTACGGGTCATTATAAACTCCGGTCAACCCTTTTCGCGTCGATATCTCTAAAATTCGACAAGTTACGGAAAAGGGGTTGATTTGAAATGATCAAATCGCCGCCCATGCGTCAAAAAACAGCAAATGTCCGGCATGTTCCGAAATGGATAGATGTATTCTAACCATCAGAAATATCACATAATTTTAGTGAAATTCAAAAACTCATTGACTTATCTACCACATTGTAGTAGCTAAGTCAAGGTTCAAAAGAAACTATACGAGGTCGTTATGGAATTAAAACCATATGAATTGTTGGATACCACGCTTTTAATCTGGAAACAAAGCCAAACCATTTTAAAATACCCTTTTCTTGCCTACCTGGGGTTCAGGTATATTGCACGCCCGATTTTTAACAGGAAAGAAACTGAAAAAAACAAGGTGAACCGATTCGCTTTGTTACAGGCAGGCTGGGGGATGTCCCCGCCTGAGGAACTCAGGGCCATGCGATATTCCCTTCAGGCCCAGGCAGAATCTGTTGGCAATGCCACCGAAGCGGCCAAACGAAATGAACCGATCGTCTGGTTTGACTGGACGGCACCATCCGTGCTCATCAAGGCCATTGGTGTGGAGAGTATCTGTACGTCGATGTTCAGCAAAATACCCAATTTTCTCGGATCAGACTGTACAATCGATCACCTTGAAGCAGCTGAAAACGAAGGCGTTTCACTTGATATGTGTTCCATGACAAGACTTCCCATTGGGGCGTATATCCTGAAACAACTTCCTGAACCCCATGCGTTTATCAGCACCGGT
>JAUXCK010000222.1 GCA_030618925.1 Desulfobacteraceae bacterium | reverse complement strand
GGGTTACTTGGCTTCGGAACAACGAAACCATTATCTTTGGCGCCAAATAGTCCTGATCATAATCTTAATCGTAATCGTAATCCAAGTTTCGCACCCTTGAATTGGTGCAAAAGTTAAATTCTAATCTCTCTTTTATCTAGCACGTACCAAGTTTCGAGATTATGATTAAGAGTACGATTAAGATTAAGAGTTATTTCGGCACAGCCATTTATCTCTGACCTGGCCCAGAGGACCAGATTTTCTGTAAGAATAAATTGGTCTAGAGCCTGACCTCCTCCTTCACAGAGACCGCGATCTTGTACAGAACCGTTAATATAAGAAGCCCCAGCGCCCAGATAGCAACGGTGATGAGGACCTCCAGGAAAGTCGGTATGTATTCATGAACATGATGCAGCGTGCTCGGTACAAAACCGGCTGTGATCAGGCCAAATCCCTTATCGATCCATGTGCCGATGAACACCAGAATGCAAGTGACCAGAAGGACGGTTTCATTCTCCCTGGTGATGGCGGGGAAAAGCAGAATTAAGGCAACAACCATAAAAATCATTGAAGTCCACATCCATGGCACCAGGGCGCTGTGACCGTGGAGACCGAAAAAGAGATATTGTAAGTGAACCAGATGATCAGGGATCTGGCTGTATCCGGCCACAAAGATTTCGCACCCGAAGAAAAACAGGTTGAAAAACAGTGCATATTTTACGATTTGTGCAATGCTCAGGATCGCTTTTTTGCCGGGGTCAAATGATGTTGTCCGCCGGATGATGTAGCACAATATAATTAAAACCGCCGGTCCGGCAGCAAACGCCGATGCAAGAAACCTGGGTGCCAGAATGGCTGTCAGCCAGAAATGACGGCCCGGCAGACCGCAGTACAGAAAAGCAGTCACCGTATGGATCCCTATGGCAAACGGAATGGAAACATAAATAAACGGCTTTATCCATTTGGGGGGTGCCACACCGTTTCGTTCAGATTCTGTGACGATCCATCCGACAAATATATTAAGAACCAGATAGGCCGATATCACCATAAAATCCCAAAAAATGACGGCGTTCGGTGTGGGGTGCAGGATCATATTGAAAACCCTGGCCGGCTGCCCAAGATCGACAATAACGAAAAGCATGCACATAATGAGGGCTGCGACGGCCAGGAATTCTCCCAGAATGGTGACCTTTCCGAATACCTTATAGTCATGAAGGTAATAGGGAAGCACTACCATCACACCACCTGCGGCGATACCCACAAGGTATGTGAGTTGAGCAATGTACAACCCCCAGGACACGTCCCTGCTCAATCCCGTAATCCCCAAGCCGAAAAAAAACTGCTTTAGATATACCAGAAACCCAATACCAATAATACCAAGCAGTATCAATACCCACAAATAATATTTTTTGCTTCCTTTTAGTGCCAGTTCAAGCATAATAACCTCACACGATGTAGTAAACCGATGGCCCGGTGCCCAGACTCTGTTTACGTCTGATTGTGTAATTTGATTTCAAGAGTTTTCTGACATTGGAATCCGAATCATTCAGATCGCCAAATGCGAGAATACCATGTGATGCCTCCACACATGCAGGCATCTTTCCGACCGCCAGCCGTTCTGCACAGAAATTACATTTTTCCACAACGCCCTTCATCCGTGTGGGAAAAAGGGGGTCTGTCTCGTCATTTGAGAGAAAATCCCTCGGGTCCCTGAAATTAAAACTTCTGGATCCATAGGGACATCCGGCCATACAGAACCTGCATCCAATGCATCTGTGAAAATCCATCATGACAATACCGTCTTCCCGCTTAAATGTCGCCTTTGTAGGGCATACACGAACACATGGCGGATTTTCACAATGGTTGCAGAGAACGATAAACGGCAGTTGTTTATTTCTCTCATCAAGGTATTCATTTCCCTTGTTCGGAAAGACATGCTCAAATTCTTCTTCCCAGATCCACTTGATCTCATGGTTCTCATTTGGGATTTTCGGAACATTGTGAATGGAATGGCAGGCTTCGATCATGGGTTCCAGATCATGCGAAGAGTGTATCTTCCGGGTATCGACCACCATCCCCCACCGTTTGCCGGTCAGGGCATTCTTGTTCCGGCGGATTTCTTCCTGCCCTTCGGATACGGCAAATGCATCAAAAACAGGTTCCACCCCGAATCCCAGCGCTGAAATCCCAGCAATTTTCAAGAAGTTTCTTCTGCTGTTTTTCATAACTTCTTCTCCTTCGGCTCATTATGACAATCCCAGCAATATGGCCTGACTGACGCATAATCATGGCATCTGTCACAGAATTCGGCCTTGTTGGAATGACATCCGATACATGATTTTTCCCCGCTGGAGAGACTCATGTTAAACTCTTTTCCACTATCGTTGACATAGGTCCTTTTCCCCTTCCGCACAACAGAATCCCGCCACAGGTCGAGGATCTTCATGTGGCCTGCTTTCATTTCCGCTTTTGGCAGGACGCAGGTTCCAGCCGCTTTTGCCTCGGGTGTCAGTTCAGGTTCAGGCACCGGCACCGCCTTGCCGAAATTAGGCAAAAACGGAAATATGACAATCATGACAAAAATCACTAATCCGGTGATGATCCACTTTTTATCATTCATCAGTGTCATCCTCCATTCCTGAAATCGGTTCCTGGCGAAGGTTGGTATCTCTCTCTCTTTCACCCGGCATGACCAGTGCGTTGGCAACCAGCTCATGCAGTCCGGTCACATCTACCTCAGGAACCCAGTACCCCATAAGATCCGGCAGCGCAACTCGATCAACAGCGCAGATGCAGGCCAGCATATTGACGCCATATTTCTCATGCACATACTTGACCGCATTCGCCCTTGGCAGACCGCCGGCCATTCTCAGTTCCATGTCCTCTCCGGCATTCAACCCCGCCCCGCTCCCGCAGCAAAATGTGTTTTCACGGATAACGCTCGGGGGCATGTCATAAAAATGATTGCAGACATTTTCCAGCACATACCTAGGTTCGTCAAGCAGTCCCATGCCCCTTGCCGGGTTGCAGGAATCATGAAAGGTCACCTTCAGATGATCGTTCCGGCTTGGATCGAGCTTGAGCTTGTTGTGTTTGATAAGGTCTGCGGTAAATTCGGCAATATGGACCATTTTGGTTGACTTTGCATTCTCAAATTTGGTTCCGGTGATGGGAGAGACCGGCTCTTCCAAAAAATCTGCCGGCCCGTTCATGGTATCCATATACTGATTAATCACCCGCCACATATGCCCGCATTCTCCGCCAAGGATCCATTTGACGCCAAGCCGTTTGGCTTCTGCATACATTTTGGCATTCAGCCGTTTCATGACTTCATGTGATGTGAAAAATCCAAAATTCCCCCCTTCAGAGGCGTATGTGCTCCAGGTGATATCTAATCCGTATTCATTTTTCAGATACTCAAAAAGCATCATATATCCCATGGCGGTGTATGTTCCGGGATCTGCAAACACATCTCCTGACGGGGTAATAAACAGGATATCAGCCCCCTTCTTGTTGAACTGGGGTTCGACCAGCACACCGGTGGCTTCCTCAATATCCTCTACAAAAAAATCAAGCATATCTTTAAACGCGTGGGGCTGAATTCCAAGATGATTCCCGGTTCGAAAGCAATTGGCCACCGGGGTGGCAATCCAGTCAATGTTGAGGCCCAGCAGGTTCAGCAGCTCACGCGCCATGATCGTAATTTCAGCAGTATCAATACCATAGGGGCAAAAAACCGAACACCGCCGGCACTCGGTGCACTGGAAGAAATAGTACCACCACTCCTTTAGAACATCCAGCGTCATGGGTCTTGCACCGGCCACCCGGCCTAGAATTTTCCCGGCTGCCGTAAAATCGTTCCGGTAGATCGATCGCAAGAGTTCTGCACGCAGCACCGGCATGTTCTTCGGGTCACCGGTCCCGATAAAAAAATGACATTTATCGGCACATGCCCCGCACCGGACGCAAATATCCATGAACACCTTAAAGGATCGAAATTTATCCAGCCGGTCCTTGAATCCATCATGAATAATCTCTTTCCAGTTTTCCGGCAGCTTCCAGTCCTCGTCCAGGGGGTTCCACTCCCTTACATTTGGAAGGTCCATGTAATCTACGCTTTTTGGGTTAGATGCATAGCAATACATCCCCTTCCTGATATTGACCGGTGTATCCATCCAGCCCTTTTTCGGCGGACGGTAATCAATCTGTATCAGTTCATCTGCTTTTGGAATATCTGACATGACACTACTCCTTTTCCACTGGGAGTCCAGCTTCTATCATTTTTTCCCTAAATTCATCCTCATATTCTTCGTACGTATGCGTTTTCACCGGATAATTCCATGGATTCACATGCCTTTTGTTACGGCTGTCGGTGGTCAGATTTCTTGTGGGACTCAGAAAAATTCCCCCCATGTGCATCAGTTTGCTAAATGGGAAATAGATGAAAAGTGTACTGACGAGGAAGATATGAGAATAAAAGATTCCGCCAACGCCCTCAGGGATAGTGGGGTGAAACGTGACCAGGCCCATGGTCAACCCCTTAATCCCTACCACATCGGTCTTTGTAAAATATCGCATCAGGATTCCGGTTACGGCAATTCCCATTATCAGAAAAAGAGGAAAGTAATCGGACGCAAGGGAGATATATCTTACTTTTGGGCCCACCACTCTTCTTAAAAAAAGGAACGCGACAGCCGCAAAAAGAACAAGGCCCGAGATGAAAAAGCCCGGGAGCCCGACGGCGAGAAAACTGTCGACAAACTCAATCTTGAAGAGTGAATCAATATTTTCTATGATCTGAATCAATAACGGCACAGGCTCAAAAAAGAAACGCAGATGCCGCAGTAAAACCACCAGGAACGAATAGTGAAACGCCAGGGCAGCCACCCATAAGAAGATCTCCCAGTAGTAGGAAATCTTCACCCCTGTGGAGGTAGTATTGAAGGCCATCCTGCTATTCCTGAACAATGATCGAAACAGGAGTACTTCCAACATCATCCGGATGAACACACCCCCCTTTGTTGTCGGGTTGTCAATCATGTTCGGTTTGATCCAGGAAAATGATTTTTGCTGACCGCATGTTGTGGGGATTCTGAAAGGCACGGGTGACTTTGCCCAGTACATGACACGATAGATAAAGCCGGCGACAAACACAATGAAGGCCGCATACGGAATATAAATTCCGAAAAGAGATTGAAGCCCCAGCCCTTCCGCACCCACGTAGCCAAGCAGTGCAAATACAACCACCACTATGAGGGGATACAAGTAATTAACATTCATTTACCTATTCCTCTTTTTTGGTTTCGGATCTGAAACCGTTGTCAATAATTATGTTTTACACTTCTGATTTTATGGGGCCCTGCTCTTCCTCAGAGATATCCGTAATCAGTCCGGCCCGAAGTCGGAGGCCAAGCGGTCTTCGGAGGACAACAGGCCAATCCAACTCCTGGGCTCACAGAACATCATGGCTAATTTCCTGCATCCCCTCATAG
>JAUXCK010000280.1 GCA_030618925.1 Desulfobacteraceae bacterium | reverse complement strand
GATCAGCCGGCATCCAATGGGGTCAATCATGAACAGATCAAAATTAAACCCGGAAATACCATCGAGCAGTTCCTCACCTGATGCACCGGATTGCTTCAGGCCATGCGGCCAGAATTCAATCACCATGGAAAGATGGTCTCTATTGGACTGAATCAGCTTATCCATCCCCTTAAGAATATGCGCCTCTGCTCCCTGGGTATCTATTTTGATAAAATCCAGACGGCTGGCTATTTCCGGGATGTGGTCGTTTCCATTGACGATGTCTATGCCGACCCGCTCACGCCCTTCACCACAATCATAAATGTGATGATCCCCTTCATTGCCTTCGCACAGATATATATATCCTCTGCCGCTGTAATCTGAAATCGCCGCCTTAAAGGCAATCGTATTTGTTAATGAATTCTCCTTTATATTTTTCTTGAGCATCCTGAAGTTGTTTTCATCCGGTTCATATGCGATCACCTTCCCCGATTTCCCCACAATGGCTGACGCAATGACAGAAAAATATCCGATATTGGCGCCTATATCCAAAAACACATCTCCCTTTTTGAGATATTTTATGATCACGGATGTTTCATAGGGTTCCCATATCCTGTTTTGAAAAATCTGCTTTGATACAAATGTGTTATTGCCTGAATGCACATGGAAGTGCAGGGACTCTGGAATTCCCGGAATTTCAAGCTGGCATTGCATGACCTGCATCTCCTGTCGCCCGGTAAGGGGTATGATCTCGTGAAGACATAAAATGATCTTCATTATTCTATCGGTTTCGGGACTACACTTGCCATAACGCCCTTAAAAGAACAACTTTTTTCTTCCATGAAAAACATTTGCCCCTCAAGAGAGAATTTCTGGTGCGGGTTGATCTTTCTTTGGCTGGCTTTTTTTTAAAATCCGGGTTATTTATGCGCTGTCCCGTTATTTTGTGAACCAGTGGATTGAGAAAAATATCAGAAATCTTTGTGTGGCTGAATGTCTTCATGCCATGCCCGGACCATGAGAGTGTGATTTTAAATGATTCTCCATATAGACATGGATGCTTTTTATGCGTCCGTAGAGCAGCTGGATCACCCGGATTTAAAAGGCAAATGTGTCATTGTCGGCGGTTCAGCCAAACGGGGCGTTGTGTCGGCAGCCAGTTATGAAGCAAGAAAACTGGGTGTCCACTCTGCCATGCCCATCTATCAGGCCAAAGAAAAATGCCCGGACGGCATCTTCCTCACCCCGAGAATGGCAAGGTATAGTGAGGTCTCAAAACAAATCATGTCCCATCTCGAAAAATATTCCCCCCTGGTGGAGCAGATTTCCATTGATGAGGCTTACATGGATATTGGCGGGTCCGGCAGGCTTTTGGGCGAGCCCATCGACATTGCCATGGACATCAAAAAAACAATCAAAGAATCTGTCCATCTGACCTGTTCAGTGGGTATTGCCTCAACTAAATTTTTAGCAAAAATCGCTTCTGATATGGATAAACCGGATGGATTATATATGATTCCGCCCGGGGATACTGAATCCTTTATCAAAACCCTGCCGATTCAAAAAGTCCCGGGGGTTGGCAAAAAAACATTGAAGAAGCTTGACCGCATGGGCATCCGGACACTGGGTCAGGTCAAAGATTTCCCGGAAAAAATGCTGAATAAACAGCTGGGTAAATTTGGACGGCGGCTGGCGGCACTGTCTGCGGGAATCGATCAATCACCCGTTATACCGTCAGCTGCCCGCAGCTCGGTAAGCAGTGAAACCACTCTCCCGTCAAACACGGGCGACAGACATCTGCTCAACGAATATCTCCTGATGCAGTCGGAAGATGTGGGGAGGCAGCTGAGGAGATTGAATACAAAGGCAAAAACAATCACCCTGAAATTAAAACACTCAGATTTTAAACAATTTACCCGAAGCACGACCCTTGCTACGCCTACCCATACCACTGAAATTCTCTACAGCGAGTCCCGAAAGCTCCTTGAAGCCTACAGAATCACAAGCAATATACGGCTCATCGGCATAGGGGTCTCCAACCTTTCCGCTGAGGCAAAGCCGGTACAGATGGATCTGTTTGACGATCTTTCGAAAAAAGAAGGGGATTGGGAAAAAGTAGACAGGGCCATGGATGAGGTGGTTAAAAAATTCGGAAAAGACGCGGTGAAACGGGCAATCCTGGATAAAAAAAGAGGTAAATGAACTCTATTATACCCTGCTATTGAAAATAGAAGGAGATCCCGGCATAATACTGCAGGCCTTCGATGTCCACTTTCCCGGATGTTTCTTCAAAACTCAGACCGGTTTTTGTTCCGCGAACACCGGCGCCCAGCAGCACTTTTTCCGCAAAGATCAGATCGATCCCCGTTCTTCCGTACACGCCGACACTCAGGCCGGATTCTGAAACTGAGTGGGTCACGCCCGGAATAATGGGGTCGTCCTCCAGGGTGGTCCGATACCCATAAATAAGCAAGGGACCGGCGCCAAGATACAGCCGAAACCATTTTGCCGGCTCGAGGCTGACATATCCGCCCCCAAAAAAATCAAAAAGAAATGATTCTATGTCCACGGAAACAGCGACAGAGCCGCCCCCGCCGCCGCCGGATGCGGAAAAGGAACGGATCTCGCTCTGCCAGTTGAAAAAGGCCCCGGTTTCAATGCCGTATTTAAGAAGTCCACCACCAAACGGCTTTTGGACGGCAACCCCAAGCAAACTGATATCGTAATCACCGCCATCCACCTGGGGATCCTCGTTCGGGATGACCATTATGCCGTAAGTCAATTGAACAAGCATAGAATCGTCCATCCCGGCAGCATGGGAATCCACAGTGCCCAATGCAAAAACAATTAATACCAAAAAAAGAAAACAGAGGTGCCGGCAGAAAAATTGAGTCATGAAAAATTGAGCCATAAGGTACTCCCTGAAAATTAATAATTTGACAGAATGCCCGAACCCGGCGCTTTCATCACCCGGGCGGAAATTGATTGAGAATCCGGGTCACTATTTCATTCGTTCTCTCCTGACGCCTCTCGGGTGTTTTAAGCGCCTTCAGGACGCCCCCGGCCGACCCCTGCCAGAACAGGGCATTTGACTTTGGATCTGAGAAATTTAGAATAAGGGCACCCAGCTCATCATCAAAATTCCCTGTTCTGCCGGAAAAGGAAAATGTGGCGGAATTAACGCTGACATCCGTCCCGGGCACTCTGTTGGGGTCTTTTTTGACCAGATAGACGGTTATCAGAAAATCAGGATTGTCCGACCGTTTTGTGTAGCCTTTTGCACTCAGGTGACTATTTACGGCCTCCCTTACGCGTGCCATGTCAAGGTCATTCATTCCCGAATCTTTGGTTTCCTGAGCCCAGTCATAGGTTTTCAGCAGTGAAAAATCGGTTTGAGGGTTATAGTCCTCCCGGACCGATATGCTGGAACACCCTGTCAAAAAAACAACCATGAAAATCACAACATAGTTTCGAAATCCTGTCATCCTGTCCCCTTATCTGTTCTTTCTTCAGTTTCAAACCCACATTTTAATTGCACCCCCTGTCTCTCGGGGTCGCATTCCTGTCCGAAAAATGGAGCACAGCGCCTGCATGGCATCTAACATCTGACCACGAGTCCATCCATGCGCTGTTACAGGGATTTGTATTTTTCTAAATCATGAGCATATGCAGCAGCAGTTTCTTCTGGGGGATGGTCAGGACATCCTTGGATTTTAAAAACCCGTTAACCCTGTTGTCCAGGATTTTTGTTCCCAGGTCTGCTATTTTCATGATAGTGGCATCTATTTTCGCCGGGTCAACTGTCTCATTGCCAAGCTCCTCCTGCAGGTCGAGGAGCTGATACTCGAGGTCGAGCTCTATCTTAAGCTCTTTGATCATGGTGTTGGTTTCATGGGACATGATCTTTTTTATCTGATCTTTGGTAAGGTCAAGGGGTACGATCAAAATATCGATATCCAGAAAGTCCGGGAGGTTATCCTCGTCATCATCATCAAAAAAATCAAGCCCGGCAATCAGATGCATTTTCTGCTCCGTTGTGAGTACATTTTTGGCCTTGAGCAGATACGCCACCTTGTTCTTCAACAGCTCTCCATGCAGCTTGCTGAGTTGCTTTGTAATTTTGTTGACCTTCCGGGCGCTTCTCCTCTCCTTGAATTTTGAATCAAACCGGTCCTCTTTTCTGATCTCCTGGACCAGCTCCATCTGCTTCCCTTCGATTTTTATCAGGACAGCGTCTTGTTTCTGGGTGAATTCTACAATTATTTCGCCAAGGGATTCAAGTTGCGCCTCGGTCAAAGAAAAGTTGGCCATGGCCTCATCAGCCGGGCCTTTTGCCAGTGCCGGGGCACTGACCATTAACATCACTGCAATGATTGCTGCTACAAAAAGGGTCGTTTTTTTCATTTTTTTTCTTCTCCTGGTTAACGTGTTGTTATTAAAAAATATTGGTTTAACGGGTTTCCATCCGTAAAATGGGCCTTTCCCGCAATCCGGGTGTCAATTTTTAAGATATATTATGATGAAGTTACATGTCAAAGCCTTATACAACAATCATGACGCGTGTTGCAGGTGAATTCATACCGATATATCCGGATGCCCCGGTAATCAGTACATTCATTTCATCCTCCACATGTTTTTATTACCCCGGCGATTAAAGCAGATTATCCCTGAAAGCGTTTTGTATAGG
>JAUXCK010000269.1 GCA_030618925.1 Desulfobacteraceae bacterium | reverse complement strand
CCCCGTTTCAGGCCAAAACCACCACGACACCAGCCGGCAACCCGGAGTCCCCGTTCAATCTTCCCCTGATGGCCTATGCATCGGGCGCCGTCTATGTTGCCCGGTGGACCATCCTCCATACCCGGGATCTCACCGACTCGATCGAGGAGGCGCTCTTGAAAAAGGGGTTTTCTTTTATCGAGGTTCTATCGCCGTGCCCCGTGAATTATGGGCGACGAAACAAGGAAAAAACATTTGATACCCTTAAAATGTATCAGGAGAAGAGTATCATTAAGAATAACGCTCACCCGGAAGACCTGGGCATTGATTTTGACAAAGGCATCATCCTGGGCAAATTTGTGGACACTGAACGGGCGACCTGCACTGAAAGTTATGACAACACTTGCAGGGAAACCAATTAGATCAAAACTCAAACAAGATGCATTAAATTTGAAAAATGACTGAATCAAACAAGCAGGAAAAAACAGACATTGTTATTACCGGATTTGGTGGACAGGGGATTATCCTTGCCGGCAGCATTCTCGGGGAGGCAGCCGCCCTGGGTGATGACAGGGAAAGCACGCTGGTACAATCCTATGGGCCGGAATCTCGTGGCGGTGCCTGCAGCGCCCAGGTGGTCATTTCAGACGAACCCATCCATTATCCTTATATCAAAACACCCGATATTTTAGTCTGCATGTCCCAATCAGGCTATGAAAAATATATTGGACAGGTCAAGGCGCACAGCATTTTGCTGGTTGATCAGGATCTGGTCCATCCGGGAAAGATTGATAATGAGGTTTTCTCCATACCGGCCACCCGCATGGCCGAGGACCTGGGACGGAAAATGATGGCCAATATCATTATGTTTGGTTTTTTTACGGCCATTACACAGGCAGTCTCCCTCACTGCAGCCCGGGATACGGTTGAAAAATCAGTGCCCAAAGGTACGGAGGAGCTCAATATCAAAGCGTTTTCAAAGGGCCATGACTATGGGATGGCGACGCTGAAGGGTCGTGAAAAAAAGGCTGCCGGCCAAACAGGAGCGATATTATGAAACGCCCAAAAGACAGACTTCACAGGGTCACAGTGATTGGGGCAACACCGGCGGGTATTGCTGCTACCAATAAACTCGGTGAGCTGGGCATTCCAGTCACCCTTGTTGATTCTGACTTTGATCTGGATCAGAAACTCGCTAGGAAAGAATGGCGCCTGGAATCAGGTGTTGCTTTAAATTATGCCCATAAACCCGGGCTTATCAGGATTCTGAGAAATCCTGAGATTCAATGTATCCTGCCTGCTGACATCATTTCAATTAAACACAGTCCCCAGGGATTTCGCATCAAGATGAGACAGGTCCAGACCTATATTGATCCTGGAAGATGCTCCCTGTGCGGCCGGTGTGTTGACATCTGCCCGGTGATAAATGATGAAGGCGAAAAAGCGATCCGGATCACCAGCCGGCAGAGCCTTCCCGGGCATCCTGTTATTGATAAAAGACGCCAGCCGCTTTGCCAGGAGAATTGTCCGCTGGGTGTGAATGCACAGGGTTATATCGCACTGACAAGGGCCGGCAGGTATCCTGAAGCACTGAATCTCATCAGAAAAGACAATGTCCTTCCCGCAATCTGCGGACGCATTTGTACCCATCCGTGTGAAGCGGCCTGCCGGCGGGGTGACCTGGATGCACCGGTTTCCATAAGGGATATTAAAAGATTCGTGGCCGATCAGGATTACCCCCAATCAGAACCGAAAAAGGAGGCCTTTACCGGCAAAAAGGGCCGGGAAAAACACGGGGAGACGGTGGCCGTCATCGGATCCGGGCCTTCGGGGCTGGCGGCGGCGGCTGACCTGGCCAGAAACGGTTACCCGGTAACGATTTTTGAAAAAGAAAAAATGCCTGGCGGGCTTCTCCGATATGGCATCGGACCGCATCGTCTGCCCAGGGAAGTACTTGATGAGGAAGTTGAATATATTGAAAAACTGGGGGTCACCATCAAAACAGACCACCCGGTTGATCTGGATAAAAAATTCACTAAATTGTTAAACGCGTTTCGCGCTGTCATTCTCGCCACCGGAACCTGGTCGGATCGGTTTCTGGGCGTCCCTGGTGAAGACCTGAAAGGGGTAGAGGGGTGCCTTGCATTTCTTTCGGGTCTCTATCGGAACGGTAAAACTGTTTTACGGGAAAAGGTTGCCGTGATCGGTGATGGGAACACAGCGTTTGACCTGGCACGCGCCCTTGTCCGAATTGGTGCGGATGTGACACTTCTTTCATGGTTCCCCAAATCATTGATTCCCGGTGATCCTGAAGAGGTCAAGGCCGCACTGGAGGAAGGGATTAAAATTGAGGATTGCACCCAGGTCGTTGCGTTTAAGGGGCATCGCGGAAAACTGGACCGGATCCATTGTGTGAGAACAGAACCGGGTGAACCCGATGACCAGGGAATCCCCTGGCCGGTAAAAGTCCAAGAAAGCAAATCATTTGACTTTGATTTTAACAGGGCGTTTGTGGCCATCGGTCAAAAGGGGTCGTTTACCAAAGACGGAAAAAAACACAAGGTCAACATTACCGAAAAGGGCACGATTGAAACAGATGAATTCTGTCGCACAAACCTTGAAGGTGTCTATGCAGCAGGGGATACGGCAACCGGTCCCACTTCAGTCGTTGACGCCATGGCAGACGGGAGAAGGGTTGCCCAAAGGGTTCATCTGGATATCTGCAAATCAAAAGGGATGGATGAAGTGCCGGACCTTCGGCCCCTTCGGCCCAAAGACAGGGATTTTTCAAAAATTCCAGAGGATATTCCTTTTCTTGCGCGATCCATCATGCCCGAACAGCAGCCTGGCAGGCGGAAGCAGACGTTTACGGAAGTTGCACTGGGATTAAGTGAAACCCAGGTGATGACTGAGGCCGAGAGGTGTCTTCAGTGCGGGGTTTGTTCGGAGTGCCTCGAATGTGTCGCGGCCTGCGGTGAGATGGGCGCGATAAACCATGCAGAACACCCGAGGGAGATAATCGAGCATACCGGTGTGGTCATTATTGCGGATCCCAACTTTGCCTCCCGGGTCAAGGGGGAAGACGTCATCAGGGCCTATGGTCCCAAGGCTGCGAAATCAGATGTGTATGCTATGCTTACCCGGGGTTTTGCGTCTGCGGCTTCAGCCATGATTCTGCTGGGTAGAACATCAAGTCGGCCCAAGGGGCATGGGGTTTCTTTTTTAACCCCGGACCAGGGCCTTTCCAAAGAGATCCGCCTGGGTGTTTTTGTTTGCAGGTGCAATGATTCCATGGGATGGCTGGACAGCATGGATGACTATATTGAGACCCTTTCAACCCAAACTGATATTGTCCATGCTGAAGTGATAAACGCGGCGTGTATCCCTGAAGGATCTTCCAGCATCCTAAAGGCGGTTCGTGAAAAGGGGGTAACGCGTGTTGTGCTGGCGTCATGTGTCTGCTGTCCATTGAATTTTGTGTGCAGCGGCTGCGATGACCAGAGGAGCCGGCTGAAGGAAGCCTTGTTCAGGGGGACGGGAATCAGCCGATCCATGGTGGAAGCCTGCAATTTAAGGGGGGAGGTGCTTCGGATCTTAAAGGATGATCCTGCCCTTGGTTTTACGCGGTTTAAGGGCTTGATTGATCGCTCCATTAAACGGGCGAAAAAATTGAAGGCACTTCCGGTTCTTGCCCGGAATTATAATTTCACCACTGCCGTGATTGGCAGATCCGAATCTGCGGAAAATAGTGTGTGGACACTCGCTGAAGCCGGGTTTGAGGTCTTCTGGTTCGGCACGCCGGGTGAACCCATGCCCATATCATCGCCCCATCCAAACATTCACAGTTTTGAAGAGGCAGTGGTCACTCAATTAAGTGGAACCGTCGGAGAGTTCCAGATTTCTTTTGACATAGATGGCACGCACCAGGCCCTGCAGGTTGGCGCTGTGATTTTGGGAGAAAAGGCGCGCAGGACGGTCCAGTATATTCTTCAAAAAGGGCTCCCCAGCTTTACAGTGAAGTCCGGCGGGCAGAAACCGGGTGTTGCGAAAATTCCGTTTTTCTACCCGGGCGCCACATCGATTCCCGGTCTATTTGTTGCAGATTCCCCTGGCGTCTACGTTTCAAAAAGGCGGAAGGGCGCTGCTGTGGCGGTTCAGGCAGCCGCAATTATGCCCCGGGGCCCCAGACAAAACAAGGGGCTTACGGTTGTGGTGGATGGTACCCTGTGCCGTGGCTGCGGGCGCTGCATTAATATGTGCCCCTACCAGGCCATTACATTAAGCATGAATGAAATTCAGGGATGGTACGCATCCGTGGATGAAGCCCTGTGCAAGGGGTGCGGCAATTGTATATCCGTATGTCCTTCCAATGCAGCCGACAGCCCCTATCGCAACCAGGCCTTTCTGGAAGAGACACTTGAAGAGTTGCTGGCAGATTAACGGAACACTTTTTCCGGCTTTCCGTCCTTAGTGGCGTCATCCGGGTCAGGCAAACAGACAGGAGAAAATGGATCAATTCAAGATAATCATATTTTTGTGCAACTGGAGCCCGCATACTGCTTTTCAAACCCTTCAGGACAATAGGGCCGATATCCCGCCTGAATTTAAAATGGTCCGGATCCCGTGCACCGGCAGAATCAACAAATCTCTTTTGTTTAAACCATTTGAAATGGGGGCAGATGGTGTCGCGCTGGTGGGATGCAAACCAGGCACCTGCCGGTATGGCAGCGGGACAGATACAGCCAGATCCAACATTGAAGATGCACGTGACATCCTCGAGCTTCTGGGCCTTGGAAAAGAGCGTCTGCAACTCACCACATTTTT
>JAUXCK010000266.1 GCA_030618925.1 Desulfobacteraceae bacterium | reverse complement strand
AGGTGGTTGTTCCTACATCATATGTCTTTAGTTATTTTTAGGTTATTGTTCAAAATTTCTCCTATATATAAATCTAATTGTAGCTTTTATCATTAACTGAATTTCATAAAAAAAAACATTAGGGGCTGCAGTGGTCTTCAGCCTCATTGGATCGAATCCAAAGTGGGGTTCGACCATGGCAAGCGTGCAGGGGGTATAGGTCTCCGTGCAGTACAAAGGAAGATATTTTTTCTTCTGGGTGTCGGTTCCCATTTCAACGATCGGGTGAATGAACAACGACGGCAGCGTCACGGCAATGGCAAAGCCCATATCCCCATAGGCCAGCTCTTCGAGGATAAGGGTACTCAGAACCGGCGAAGGTTCCATGCCGAACCCCCCGTAAGCTTCCGGAACCATGGAAACCGAGGCGCCCAGTTCCCAGGCTTTCTGAATCGCCGTAAATGGAATTTCTCTATCGGCATCAATGTCCTGTGCCGTGGGGATGATGAGATCCTTGACCAGGCCGGCCACCTCGTCTTTGACCATTTTTTGCTCTTTGGACATGGAAAAATTAATCACAACTTTCTCCTTAAACAGTTTATAGGGGTTAGGTTACCTCAGTTCTCTGCTGGATAGTTTCATGATATTCCGGGCGACAATCAGATGCTGAATCTGTCCGGTCCCTTCGAATATATCCATTACCTTGGCATCCCGCATCCATTTTTCCGGCAGATATTCCTCTGAAAATCCCAGAGGCCCAAGAATGTCGCAGCACTTCTGCGTAATGAGCGTGCCGTAACGACCGGCTTTTGCCTTGGACATGGACGCTTCCAGAGTGTTGAACTGATCGTTGTCTGCCATCCAGGCCGCGCGCCATATGAGAAGCCGCATGGCTTCCAGATGGGCCTCCATCAAATAATACTCTTTTTCCACGCTGCTGAGACTGTTGGGGCTTTGATTATAATCAAGCCGGACGCCATCCTCTTCGATTTTTTCTTTCGTAAAATCGAGAGCTGCCCGGGAAACACCAACAGATTGGGTGGCAACAATGGGGCGGGTGTTGTCAAATGTTTTCATCACCCCCCTGAACCCTTCTGTTTTGGACTTTTTTATCTCCGGGTCTCCAAGAATATTCTCCCGGGGGATTCGACAATCTTTGATGACAAAAGCGCCTGTATCAGATGCTTTAAATCCCATTTTTCGTTCCAGGTGATCGAGGGTGAGACCCGGGGTGCCCTTTTCCACGATAAAAGACTTGATACCGGCCTTTCCTGCACTGGGATCAATTGTTGCCCAGACCACGATCGCTTCACATCGTTCAGCAGCGGAAACAAATATTTTTTCCCCGTTCAAGACCCACTCGTCGCCATCCAGCACGGCCGTCGTGACAAGCGAACCCGTGTCCGATCCTGCTCCGGGTTCTGTGATGGCAAATGCGGTATATTTTCCACCGAATTTTTCTTTTTGTTCCTCTGTGCCCACAGCGGCGATGGCGGCATTACCGATACCATATCCTGGAATTGAAGACGTTAACGGCACATCTCCCCAGCACATCTCCTCCAGCGCAATAATAGTGGCCAGGTTTGTACTGGGCAGCATGCCGGTATCCTTTTCAGGCGGGGTTTTTTTATCCTTTTTGTTCTTTTTGCCTTCTGAAGGTCTCCTTCGAAGCACCTCCAGTTCCACAGGGGTAACGTGCTCGGCTTCATCGTATTTCCGTGCAATGGGTCTCAGCAGGCTGAAAGCTATTGCTTTGATGTCGGATCTCATTTTCTCCAATGATTCGGGCAATACTAAATTAATCATGGGTCCTCCAGATTTATACGCGTTCGAAAATGGTGGCCGGGGCCATGGCACCGCCTGTACAGAGGGTGACCAGTGCATACTTGGCCTCCCGTCGAATCAGTTCGTGTATGGCGGTAACCGTTAACCTGCTGCCGGAGTTCCCCACTGGATGCCCCAGGGCCATGGCGCCGCCGTTCACGTTCAATTTGTCCATGGGTGCGTTGAGCTCTTTTGCCCAGGCCAGGGGGATGGGTGCAAACGCTTCGTTTACTTCGAATAAATCGATGTCATCAATGGTGAGATTGGCTTTGTCGAGGGCTTTAGGGGTTGCATAGATCGGACCGGTCAGCATCAGTACCGGGTCACATCCCACCACTGCATTGGCTTTTATGCGGACCAGCGGGGTCAGGTTCAGCTCCTTCACCTTCTCTTCAGACATCAGCAACACGGCCGAAGACCCGTCCGTTACAGGGCTGGAGATGCCGGCGGTAATCCATTCGGTCCCCAAAGCCGGATTCAAGGCTGCCAGTTTTTCCAGGCTGGTTTCCGGTCGGATGGTTTCATCAGCGTCCATGGTAATTTCGTTGCCTTCCTTGTCCAGGCCTTTTGTCGGGAGGATCTCTTCCTTGAAATATCCGTTTACCGTTGCGTTGTGTGCATTGGTATGACTGGCCAGGGCAAATTCTTCACAGTCCAGCCGTGAGATCCCCCACTTTTCTCCAATGGCCTGGGCTGCCTGACCCTGGTTGTACATGGCACCCCCTGCAAGCCGTTTGAAATAAAATTCACCAAACGCTTGCCCCTGAGGGCGTCCATCGGGAAGTGTCCCGCCCATATCCGAACCAATAGGGTACTTGCTCATGATTTCACAGCCGCTGGCGATAATCACATCCTGTGTCTCTGAAGCGATCATGCCGTATGCCATCTGTATCGCCGTAAGGGAACTGCCGCATTGCCGGTTGATGGATGTGCCGGGTACATCATTCGGGAGCTTTGATGCAAATATACCCATTCGGGCCAGCGTAAACCCTTGCTCACCTACCTGGTATACGGTTCCGTTGATGACATCCTCCACGAGGGCGGGGTCCACATCCACCCGGTCTACGACTTCATCCAGTACATGTCCCAAAAGCTCCGCCGGTACCCATTCTCTGAGGTATCCATTTCGTTTTCCCACAGGGGTTCTTGCCGCGCTGACCACGAATACATCTCTCATCGAATCTCCTCCTTATTTTTTTATTGTTCGGTTTTTTCAAGCATCCCAATCAGTGTGAATTTATCCGTGTGACATACAATATGTTTATCTGCTGATCATCTCAGTGATGAACAGTGTCTTGGCATATCTGATACAATAAATCAATATGGGCCTTCTGGTTCGGCATGAATCTATTCACGACAGCGATTCCCGCATAACATTTTTTACCACAGCCTTAACTTCTTTCAGCCTGCACGTTTTTCCGGGCGTTCAGCTCCTTTCGAATCTCTGCAGAGCGATCCCGGGTCAAGCGCAGTTTCATTATGATAAAAAGCGGCATTACCCAAAATACAGCCAGTACCGGCCCGATAATAAACCCGAGATTCCAGATAACGGACGGCTCAACCGTACCAGGGATCGCCTTTGGGGGGAGGTTTACAAAATCTATGATTAAGCCGGCAAACAGGGATCCAAGCCCGGTAACGGTCTTGCCGCCAAACGACAAAAACGCAAAATACATTCCCTCCTGCCGTACATTTGTGATCAGCTCTCCTTCATCAACAGCATCGGCGATAATCGAACTGAGGAGAATCGATTGCATAATGACAATTGTAACAGTGTAAAGCGTCTGAAAATAAATGAGCGTAATGAGCAGGGGGCTGCCATTGGGCGGTAAAAGATTCAGGAGGCGTAGAAATATCAGACAATTGGCCATGACCGTAAAAAGACACAGCACAAGAAATACTTTCTTTTTTTCATACCGCTCCAGCCATGCCATCAATACAAATGCCAGAATCGACGCCAGGAGCATAGACGTTGTAATCAACGCAATTTCTTTAGATGTCAGCTCCCAGAAATAGGTATTGAGCACCAGTGCTATGTTCACGATAACACCGGTCAGGGCTCCTGTTGCAAGTAATGCAAAAAAAAGTATTCTAAATGAGGGATTTTGAAGTGCCATCACGAGTTCATGATACAATCGGCTTATCCTGAGCGGTTCCGGGTTTTCCGGGGCTGAAGGCAGATGGGGAATCTCTTTGCGGGTTAAAAGTACGCTGCTCAATGCCATCACCACAATGATGACACCGCAAAATATTCCAAAGGGAGCGTATCCGGCCATATTCATCTGTCCCATTTCAAACGTTTCTGTTTGAGGAAAAAAAGTCACAAAGGCAATAATGGCCATTGCAATACCCCCGAACCATGCAAAGGTGGTCCGGTATGTGGCGATTGTGGTGCGCTCCACATAATCTTCGGAAATTTCAGCCCCAAGGGCCAAATAGGGCACATAGTAGATGGTTAAAAAGGTCCGGACAGCCACCACAGACAGGGTCATCCAGATAAAGAGACCGATCTGAGAAAGCCCTGATGCGGGTGAAAATAACGCGACCATGGAGATGGCCAGGGGCACGGCAGCGACTATCATAAAGGGGTGACGGCGACCAAACCTCGACTGAAAATTATCAGTAATAGACCCCATCACCGGATCGGTGACAGCGTCAATACAGAGTCCGATTAATAACGCCATTCCCGCCAGTGTGCCGGGGAGGCCAAGCACCTGTACATAATAAAAGAGCAGGAAGGTGTTAAAGGCGTTATCCTGAGTTGCAGTGACAATACATCCCAGACCATAGCCGGCCTTGGATAATGCTGTAAGCTTCCTTTTTTTCATTGCCTGATCCTTTGATCATTATGTTCAGATAAATAACCGTTTGTAAGTATCAAAAAAGAACATGCTGATTTGCATGAGAAA
The DNA here is from genome assembly GCA_030618925.1 of Desulfobacteraceae bacterium. Lineage (GTDB taxonomy): Bacteria > Desulfobacterota > Desulfobacteria > Desulfobacterales > SURF-7 > JAUXCK01. Next base: position 123 of record JAUXCK010000266.1, on the reverse strand, counting down.
TGAGATGAACAATATTAGAGAGATAATACTTCCGCCAGGGAGACTCTTCGAGACAGCGCCTCTTTTCATCTCCGCCATCAGGCGTTCGCGTTCATTCTTGAGCCCGGGGTTTTCAGCAATCGT
>JAUXCK010000025.1 GCA_030618925.1 Desulfobacteraceae bacterium | reverse complement strand
TGTCTTCCTAAGACCGCTTGGCCTCCGACTTGCTGGTGCAGTATTGCTGGAGGAATATGAATTTGCGAAAAAGCGAGGAGCAGATATTATAGGGGAAGTTATTGGATTCTCGTGTAATAATAATGGCGGAGACTTGATTCTGCCGAATATGGATGGGATTACCCAGACCCTGAAAACAGGGCTTCAGAGTGCAAATATCAGCGCTGATTCAGTGGATTTTGTCAGTGCCCATGCGACAGCCACAAAGATGGGAGATGTCATAGAGGCTCAAGCCATCGGCAGGGTGTTCGGAGATTTGCCATTCGTTACCGGGCTGAAGAGTTATACAGGGCATACTATGGGATCATGTGGCGTTATAGAGACGATACTGACCCTGTATATGATGGAGGAAGGATTTATTGCATCAACTCTGAACCTGGATAATATCGATGAAAGATGTGCGATGATCCGGCATACTGTTAATCTTACCGAGTTCGATATCCGCATCGCAACGATACAAAATTTTGCCTTTGGAGGTGTTAATACCTGTATCGTTCTCAAAAAAATTGACATGTAAAAATTCAGCCGCCCGAATCGATGAAAAAAAGTAAAACCAGCCATATCTCTATTTACATAAAATTCCTGCTTGATTTTAGTATTACACTGTTAATTTGGATTTATTATACCCTCGGTTTTATCATTTTCTTTTCTTTTTTTTATATGATTGCGGTCGGGTTCTCAGAAAACCGGGAAATAGCCTTTCAGCGGCTGAACCACAGGTTTTGCAGAAGTTTTTTTTTTCTGATCCGGATCCTCACCCCGCTTCACAAATGGGACATCCATGGCGAGGTGGCCGCAATACGATCTTCGGTTATCGTTTGCAACCACATCTCTTATCTTGATCCCCTTCTTTTAATCTCCTTGTTTGAGCGACAGAAAACCATTGTCAAGGGCAGTTTTTTTAAATTGCCCATATTCAGCCAGGTGCTGAAATCATCGGGTTATATTCCATCAACATCCGGCAGAAATTTTTCAAAATTAATCATTCAGCATATTGAAACAATGGGTGATTATCTGGCCAGGGGCGGAAATCTTTTTATTTTCCCCGAGGGCACTAGAACACGGGATGGTCGAATCGGTCAGTTAAATAAGGGCGCATTTAAAATTGCCAGGATTTGCAAGGCCCCGATTAAGGTTCTGCGTATTCGAAATACAAATATATTGCTTCAGCCGGGGCATTTTTTATTGAATACTTGCGTTCAGAATACGATGACGGTTGAATTGATTAAAAGTATCGAGCCTGATTATCAAAATAGAAATTTTTCAGTTTCAGGATTAATGGATCAGGTGAGCAAGTTGCTTGAAAGTGGAAATATGGATACGGAGTTCCACAGATAAAAAATATTTTTTCCTTAGAAAAAGGCGGGCTTTTATGAAAATTTTATTGATCTCCATGCCGGACATAACGCCCCTGATCATTCATGAAGCGGCTATTCATATGCCGAATCTCGGGATTGCAAGTGTTGGCGCAAATATTGACGATGAGCATGATGTCCATATCATTGATCTTGTGCGTAAACGGCGGCAAATTCGGAAATATATCACGAAAACCCTGAAAAAAATTAATCCCGACCTGATCGGCTTATCCGCCATGGCATGGCAATACGATACATGTGTTAAATTGGCCAGATTGATTAAACAACTGCTGCCAGGGGTAAAAATTGTCATCGGGGGGTATCATGCGACGTTGATGAATAAGGAAATTGCCTCATCCCCTGAGGCGGATTGGATTGATTTTATCATTCGGGGTGAAGGAGAAGAGGTATGCCGGCGGCTTGTCAACGCGCTTAACGGAAAGGACCATTTTGAGGATATCCCTTCACTATCCTATAAACGGGGCAACCATTTTGTTCATAATCCCAGAGGAGAAATCATTGATTTATCCCGGCTTAAACTCCCGATACGGGATAAAAGGAGGCTGACCTGGGGGTACCATATTATATATGCCAAGGTTGAAGTAATGGAAACATCGCGGGGGTGTACACGCACATGTAATTTTTGCAGCATGAAGAATATGTACGGGCGGACTTTTCGAACATTTCCCCTCAAGCGTGTCCTGGCTGATTTGGATGATATTTATTATCGTCGAAAAACAAGGCGAATTTTTATCGTTGATGACAATTTTGTATTAAAGCCAAAATGGGTGATAGAACTTTGTGACGCAATAATTGAAAAAAAATATACAAATTTGAATTTAATCGTACAGGCGGACTGTATTTCAATAGCCAACAACGAGGAAATGGTTAAGAAGATGGCCCTCGCAGGATTTAAATCTGTTTTTCTGGGCATTGAGAATGCATCGAAAAAAAATCTGGAAGCAGCCAGGAAAACGAACACTATCGATTTGTCTCACAGGGCTGTGGAATTATGTCAGAAATATGGCATGATGGTGATCGGTGGACTGATTTTTGGTTTTCCAGATGATGATGAGAAAGCCATTATTGAAAACTATCGTTTTTTAAAAAAAACCGGGGCAGACGCTGCTATTTTTCAAATACTCACACCTTATCCCAAGACTGGAATGCGTGAGCAGCTGATGGATGAAGGCCTGGTGACAAACAAAGATAATTTTAAACTCTACAATGGAATGTGGGCCAATGTAAAAACCAGGTATCTTGAATCTGATCAGCTTCAATACCTGTTCTGGTACCATCGACAAAAGATTATTGACTGGTGGGATCCCTCAGAACGCGCCAGGAAACAACAGGGGCGCCTGTGGACCGGAATCTGGATTTATGCGTACAAGCCGATATTGAAATTTTTTACCAATCGAATGCTGAAAAAATATGGCTGGGAAGGGCGTTATCAAAAAGAGATAAAGCGAATTAGCAGGATGAATACATTCAGGGATCTTGAAGATCTTTAATTTTTATCTAATATCATTGTCTAAATCGTACCTATTGTTCATTGGGTCAATGGGATGGCTTCCACTAAATTCATAATAAGTGTATATCCCAACAGGCCATGGGCTTCTATCTTTATATGATCAGGAATTGGGGGCTGGTGATAAGGCGCTTTTTGTAATGATGAGAGTTTTACACTGCGGTTAAGCCGAAAACCGCTGCTGAATTGTTGAATTTCCCAGGTATTGTCATTATGCAAAATAATGTCCACAATTCCCTGCCCGGGAGTTTCATAGCGGCAGACAGGTAAACCATTGTCAAGGGTCCCGGATTCAATCATTTTCCCGCCCGGCCTGAAAAATATGAGTTGAATATCCTTGATAAGGGCTTTGGCAAATGCCTTTGAATCAAACGGGGAAACACTGCGGGTCACCGAAAGCGTCTGATCATACTCAGCCTCAAAAAGCACAAATCCCTCGATGGTCATAATGACGCATTTAATTGTTTGGTGAGGGACGGATATTATCGTAACCCCCAGGATGACGCCTCCATTGCCACCCGGCAGAGAGGCGTCAATGGAATGAACGAACTGCCATTCTCCGTCAAGAAAGAGGCTGCAGCATTTGTTGTGAAGCTCAGCGGATCTAACAGCATCCAGGGGAGTTGTTCTGGGGAGGCTGGTGCAGGAAATGATGACAACAAATGCACCCAGGATAAGGAGGCCGCTATTTTTCATCGAATGGTCCTGAAACGGGATTCGGGTATCTTCTGATTGAGAACCACATTGTTGAATATTAATTTGGTAAACGAATCGTTGCTTTCAAAAATCGTTATCGATTTCATCATTCCCGGATGGTCGGACAGGATGAGTTCGATTCGCTGAATCAGCCTGGAAATAGATTTTTCTTTTGGAGAGAGTATAATCTTTCGTCCAGGTTCCAGATGAGCCGTAAAGGCCGGATTCTCATCAAACCGGCCGTCTAACCACCGGGCGATTTCCTGGAGGGCAATCTGCATTATCTGAAGATTCGCTCCGGTATCCTGGACAAGGGTTTTATTCCTCTGGATATAGCGTTTTATCTTTCCATTAGACATGAGAAGAATGCTTTGCACCGGGTGATAATATTCCCAGCGGAGCGACATAGGGGATTGGTAATATAAGGCACCTTTGGAAACAAGGGGCTTCACGAGGATTTTCATGTGTTTTTCCTGAGTAAATTCGGCAGATATGGATGTAATTTCTGCAGAAGCGCCTTTTATTCCCTCAAGGGTGTCTGCCCAGCCGATGAACAGCAACGCAGCTATCGTCATAATCGTCATGAATAACACTTTACTTGTATTTTGGTTGTTCATGCGGACTCCTAAAACATCCCACCGTTTACAGAAATGACCTGGCCGGTAATATATGATGCATCCTCAGAACAGAGAAATCGGACAACTTTTGCAACCTCTTCCGGTTCTCCGATCCTGGCCATGGGGATCAATGCTTTAATATTTTTTACCGGAGCATCCTTTATCATCTCAGTTTTGATAAGCCCTGGGGCGACTACATTTACACGGATCCCCAGCCTCGCTACTTCGGCCGAAACAGCCCGGCTGGCGCCAATCAGCCCGGCCTTGGCCGCTGAATAATTGGCCTGCCCCCTGTTTCCAAATAATCCTGCAACCGACGATATGGATACAATAGCCCCTTGTTTGTTTAATATCATTTTTTCAAGAACCGGTTTTGTGACATTGTAAAATCCGTTCAGAGCTGTTTTGATAACCGATTCCCACTTATTCAAAGACATTAAAATAAATAATCCGTCTGCTGTAATGCCCGCATTATTGATGAGAACATCAATCGAAGTAAACCTGGAGCAGATATCATCGATGGATTTTTGTGTATTTTGAGAATCCGTCACATCAAACCGCATAATTTCACCATCAGAACCAACTTGTTTTATCATTTCAAGTGTTTGTATGGCTCCTGGTTCATCTGAATGATAGTTGGCAATAATATACAGGCCTGATCTGGCCAGTTCGATGCTTATTGCCCGGCCGATCCCTTTACTTGCACCGGTGACAATTGCCACTTTTTTTTCCTGTGTCGTATTCATATCGGCCTTTTTTGAAACAGTATTATGACGCAATGATTTTTTTGGTTTTACCACTGATCAGAATTTCAATCCAGCTCAGGCTGAAATAATTGCAGCGTTATTTCACCGACAATTTTTGACTCGATTTTAGTGATTCCTAAAGCCTCAACAAAATTGTCAAATGTAAAGGTGTTTTCGGAGCAGGTCGTGATTTGAGTATGTAATGGTATTTCATCAATGAAAAAGCGGGATTTTTTTATTCCCACGACCCAACCCATTCTTTCAACATTATTGCAATATTTTTCTATTCTGTCCCGTCCATTGTTAATTCCGGCTGTTTGAGCGGCAAGTTCTATCAATACGATAGGGTTTACCGCTTTTCCGTTAAAAAATGGCCATCGCTCTGTCACAATAGATTGTGTTACCGCCCTCTTATCATCTATCGTAATGATTTTATCGATAAGCTTCATCCTTTCGCGATGGGGCAAGAAATTCTCAATTTTTAAATCATTCCTATCCATATTGTTTGTGTTTTTTTATTGTACGATATATAGAAGTTGAGTGAGCGTTCACATGTTTTATGTAAAACGATTTATCCATGACGACGGATATGTTTTACGGTGAGGAAACAAAGCATATTAAAACTTTTTTTGCAAGGGGCAGAAATTCAAAAGCACTTGTTTCCAATATAATTTGGTAGATTTAATGGAAAAATTGATTAATGAACTAAAAGTTAAAATTGTTGAAATTTTGGATCTTAAAAGTGTTCAATCAGACCAAATCGACGAAGATGATCCGCTGGTTGGCGGAATTTTGGGAATCGATTCCATAGACATACTGGAAATGGTTATCATGATAGAGGCGGATTATCAGGTTGTCATTGACAATAGGGAGCTTGGCCAAAAGGTATTCGTCAGCTTGAGAACGTTGGCCGATTATATCTACAATAATTCTAAAATGTTATCTAATTAGCCGGATATTTTTTGCCGAATTAGGTAGAAAATCCATATAATTTCATATAATCGTTATGACGGTATGGCATTTATTGAATAATGAAGCGCAATCTGTTTCAGGCGAGATATCAGCAAGCCTTGAAATGAAGCCGGATTCAAACTGGTTTTCCGGGCATTTTCCCGGCGAACCGATTCTTCCCGGAATTGCTCAATTGGGAATGGTTTTTGATGCAATCAACCAACACTATTGTCAAGATTTAAAAATTACGAAACTTAACCGGGTAAGGTTTAAGCAGATTATTAGACCAAAGGATTGTTTAACATTGTTTGCACAACCGGTGAAAGGAAAGTCATATTCTTACTCTTTCCGAATAATGGTTAGAGAAAAATTGGCCTGTACAGGCATCATGACAGTTGAAGAGAGGTAATTTATCGCAAAGTTTTGCTTCAAGCCCTTAAGTGAATACCGGGTTAATAAATAACGCTTGAACAGAAATGAATGGGAGGAAAACCGAGGATGCTGATGGAAAACAAAATTATGGGAATTGGTCTTCGTATCGCTCAAATAATGATTGATGAGCTTAAACTCGAAGATGTAACTGCAGAGACATTCAACCCCGACATCGATCTTGTTGATGAGGTGGGGATTGACAGTATGGATCTTGCAACTGTTGCTCTCGTAATAAGGGATGAATATGGGATTCGAATCGATGAGGATGATTACCCAAAACTGATAACCATACGATTGATTGCCGAATATATTGGTGGGAAATTAGATGAAAAATCAGAATTAATTGATGATTAATACGGAGACGTCAGGTGGATGCCGCAAAAGAGTCAAAAGCTTAAGCTGCGCAGGGCCCAGCAAAGAAAAGAGTGGAAATTTTCAGAACTCATCGAAGATCAGAAAGTCCGGGAGCGATGGGAAAGGGTTCGAAAATATTTTTTTTTGAGAGAGTCGACCTATGATATGACCAACCGGTGTAATATCAGGTGTGAGGGCTGTTATTATTATGAAGGCGACAAACAGTTTTCCAGGGAAAATAAGGACCTGAATGCCTGGCGCAAGCTCTTGAAAGACGAAAAAGCAAGAGGCATTACCTATGTGGTTCTCGCCGGAGCAGAGCCCTCACTCGTTCCGGAGCTTTTAGAGGCCTGCTTTCAGGAGATTTCCTTAGGCGCAATTGCAACCAACGGGTTAAAGTTTATTCCAGAATCCGTTAATTATAAAATACACATTTCAGTCTGGGGAGATGACGAAACCAGCCTGAAAATTCGAAACGCGAAGAACATGCTGCTCAGGCAGATCGATAATTACAAAGGGGATACAAGGGCGGTATTTGTTTATACTTTTACACGGGATAATATAGATCAAGCGGATAAAGTGATAGAGACCCTTGCCGGGAATGGATGTAAAATTACCTTTAACATGTTTTCATCGCCTGTCGGATATAAAGGAAGGCTGCGCCATACAGCAGCATCTCTAGAACATACCAGGGAAACCATGACCGCCCTTTTGTTAAACCATCCGGACACGGTACTCTTTTCCCGGTATAATGCAACGGCCCACACCCATAAATCAGGCCTGCACGCCCTGTATAATTGTTCCTACCCCCGTGTGAATCCTTCTAACGATATTGGACTTGGTCGATCTTTCAGGCAGTATCGAACAGATCTTACATGGAATCGAGATGCGGCCTGCTGTGTGCCGGATACCGACTGTGTTGACTGTAGACATTATGCTGCCGGAAGTGCTATTGTCACGGCCAGATTGTTTCGTCATGCAACAAATCCGGATGTGTTCAGGTCATGGCTTGACTACGTCGATACCTATCTTTCCGTTTGGGTGGTGGGATATGAAAAGGGTCTGAATCTTTGCAGCAAGACGGTTTTGCCACCCGGCGTCGAAGCGTAATGGTTATTCCGTTTTCTTTGTGTATTGAAATGCATGATAAAGCAAAGAAAAGCGCTATGTGCCGGCACTCGAATTGAATCATCGCATGAGAGCGCCCTTACAGGAGTTAAGTCATGAAAACCGTCAGCTCATTACTGGATGATGAGTGGTATAAACGATATAAGAAAATATCAAAGCTAAACATCCGCAGCTCTATTTATGATGTGACAAATCGGTGTAATCTGCGCTGTAAGGGGTGTTTCTTTTTTTCTTCAAATGAACATAAGGCCGCAAATGAAGAGGTGGACATAAAAAAATGGGAATCGTTTGTTGAAAAGGAAAAAGAACGGGGCGTTAATCTTGCCATATTGATCGGCGGAGAGCCGACCCTCTGCCTGGACAGGGTAGAGGTTTTCGACAAACAGTTGTCGACATTTTGTGCAACAAACGGCCTGATCAAGATTCCCAGAGATCGGTTTCCGAAGATGGGAATTGGTATCTCTCTGTGGGGCAGCGGGGAGGATGAAAAGGTTCTCAGGGGAAAAAATACATTTCCCATCTCCAGCAAAAATTATGAAGGTGACCCCTATACCTATTATCTTTACACAATCACGCCCAGGCAGATTGGAAAGACAGAACATGTCATTAGAAAAATTGAAGCAGCAGGGTTAAAGGTGCACATGCAGCTCCTGTCCAATGATGAAGGGGTTGACGGTTTTTTTTGGACAATAGAGGAGCTGAAGGATATCCGTGAAGAAATGGATGACATGCTGGACAGGTATCCGGGTACGGTGATTTCATCCAAATATTATCATGAAGTCATAACCACCGGGAAAATGTTGGGCCGGCCTTTTGGGTGGGGGGAGTGCCCGTCCGTTACAGCTCCCCTGGACAAAAGAGAGCCCCGTCCCAAACATCTTACCAATTTCGTCCGATGGGCATCAGATCTTCAAACAATGCATCGATGCTGCACATCTGAAACCCGTAATTGTTCCACCTGCAAAGACGGTGCGGCTCATATGAGCTGGATCATGGTCAATAAACGGGCACATATGCAATCTACCGGGGATCTACAGAACTGGATAGAAGTTTATGAAATGTTTGCTAAACTATATCAGTTCATTCCATGGTAAGCGCTTGAACAAAAAGGCTGATTGCAGGGGCTGGCGCTTGTGCCCCGGGCTTGAATAAAAACCGGGTCCTATGGACCACTATTTTTTGAAATATCGTTTTATATGGGCAAAAAAACAGCAGTAGTTGTCGGATATGATGCGGTTTCACCATTGGGAATTGAGCTTGAATCTCAATGGTCCAGGGCGATCCAGGGCGAAAGCGGCATTGGAAGACTGACTCGCTTTTTTATCAAGGAGGGTTTTCCGGTCGCTATTGCAGGCCAGGTCGCGGATATTGATGACCTGGCATATTCTTTCCTCAAACCCCGCGAACAGGCTCGCTGGTATTCTCCGATATTTAAATATGCAATGCTTACTGTTCAGCGTGCCCTTGAAAAAAATGGAATAGAGATTACATCTGATATTTCTTCAAGGGTGGCGATAACCTACAGCTCGGCCATTGGGGGTTTGGATGCTGTTTTAAATGCAGACCGGCGCATGGTCGCAGAGGGCAGGCCACCCCACCCTTTTACAAATCCAAATTCATGCATAAATATGGTGGGCGGGAAGATATCCATTTTAACCCGTGCAAGAGGACCGATTACCGCAACCATTACCGCCTGCGCAACAGGTGTTACGTCAATCGTTGTCGGCGCAATGCTTTTAAATCAGAATATGGCAGATGTTGTTATCTGCGGAGCTGTCGATTTTGCCCTGGTTGAGCCGATCGTTGCCGGATTTGCTTCCATGAACGGCGTCTATCTGCCAAAAGAAGGGCAGGAGGAAGAACCGCCCGTGAAAGCCAGCCGTCCGTTTTCAATAGATAGAAGAGGGTTTGTCGTATCTGAAGGAGCAGGCGCTGTCATTATTGCCACAGAGGAATTCGCCAAAGCAAATGGTTTAAAGTATTGCGTTGAAATTGCGGGTTGGGGTATGACATCAGATGCACATCATTTTGTGGCACCGAATTTTGAGACCGTGCAACAATGTATCAGAGATAGTATTACCAGCGCCGGTATCACACCCCGGGAGATTGATGCTGTCAATGCCCATGCAGCATCTACAAGATTAGGAGACAAGGTTGAATTTGAGGCGTTAAAGGCCGTGTTTAACAATCACATACCCCCTGTTACCGCAAACAAATCTCTTATCGGCCATGCCATGGGAGCATCCAGTGCGATTGAGTCAATATTTACAATTATGGGCATGCTCAACAATATCATACCGCCGACGATTAATTACCGGCCGGATCCAGAGTTGGAGCTGGATTGTGTTCCAGAAGGTGCGCGGTCTGTAGAGCAGGAATATGTATTAAAAAACGCATTTGGCTTCGGCGGCTGTAATACGTGTATTGTTTTTCGAAGGATAGAATGAGGGTGATTTTAAACTATGAGAGCACCTAAGAACAGACGGGTATTTGTCATCGGCTACGGGGCGGCAACCCCTCTTGGCAGTACGTTTAAAACCACCTGGAAACGAGCGGTTCAGGGAGAAGCCGGTTTTCGGAAAGTAACAAGGTGTGAAGTGAAAACCCGGAGCAATGTTGTTGGTGAAATTCCCGGATGGAATCCAACCGCGTTGGATTTTGTTGATAAAAAAGAAGCGTATAACTGGGATGCTGATTTTGTTATTTTAACCATGGCGGTTTGTAAAGAAGCACTGGAAGATTCGGGTTTGGTCATAGATGAAGAGAGTGGACCAAGAACCGCCTGCCTGGTAGGCTCCGCCCTCAATGACACAGATTCTTTTCGCATAGCAATGGATAATTATATTAACCGGGGACCCTATAAGGTAAGTCCCTATCTGCTTCCAAACCTGTGTGCCAATCTGCCTGCAGGTAAGGCCGGCATGCTGTTGGGATTTACGGGTCCAATTTTTTCTCCCCAGGGTGCCTGCGCTTCCGGAAATCATGCCATTGGAATCGGTTCCCGGATGATACGGGATGGAGATTGTGACTTTGTTATCGCCGGAGGTGTCGATACTTGTTTGATTCCTGAAATTCTTCAAGGGTTTGCCAATATGTCGGTCACCATTAAAATAAAACCTGACGATCGCGCATATGAGGACCCTGCCCAGGCATCCCGGCCATTCAGTATTGACAGAAAGGGGATTGTCCTCTCCGAGGGCGCCGGCGTGGTGGTTCTCGCAGCGGAAGAGATGCTGTCAACGTACGGTCTGACACCAAAAGCCGAGGTTGTCGGCATTGGCTGGACCTCGGACGCATTTCATTTCACCCGTCCAAGAATGGAAACCATTATTCGGGCAATCCGGGATGCGATCGATGATGCCGGCCTGGATCCAGAGGATATTCAATATGTAAATGCCCATGGAACCTCGACACATAGAGGCGACAGCACGGAAATTCAGTGCCTCAGAACTGTATTTGGCAGCAAACTGGGCAAAATTCCAGTATCCTCAAACAAATCTCAACTCGGCCATACACTGGGTGCATCTGCAGCCATTGAGGCGGCCTTGAGCATCGAAGCCATGCAGAGGGGACTGATTCTTCCTACGGTCAATCATATCCAAGACCCGGCATTTGCCGACGTTGACGTCGTTCCCAACACGGTTCGCAAGCAGCGCTATGAATTTTTCTTGTCCAATGCATTTGGATTTGGCGGGACCAACTGTTGTATTGTGTTTAAAGGTGTATGAATTGAAACCAAAACCTTTTATTCCTGAAATCGTTGATAAAGACAATCACTATGTGAGAAATAAAACGAATGGCCATATATGGCATCGATGCCAGTATCGAACACTTTATGCAGATACAGATCGCTCGCAAATCGTTTATCATGCCAATTATCTGCGTTATTTTGAGTATGGCAGGGCGTCTTTAATGCGTGATGCCGCCTATTCATATCGTGAAGTTGAGGAAAGCGGTTATGTCTATCCGGTCATTGAAGTGGGCGCCAAATTTTATAGCCCCCTGTACTATGATGACCTCATGTGGATTTATACCCGGCCCTCACAGCTTGAACGGGTTCGGCTCAGGTTTGAATATGTTATTACCCATGAGCAAACCGGAGAAATTGTCTGCAAGGGGTTTACCCGGCACTGCGCCACCAATGATTCCGGAACTCCGGTGGAAGTGGATAAAAAAACGACTCATTTATGGAAGATCTTTCCAAAATAACCGATCAGGCAGGTAATCAAGCAATCGAAAAAATTCGTATACCGGTTAAAATAGAAATACATCCTTATCTCATGGATCATCATTTTGAAGGGGACAGGGTCCTCCCTGCAGTGGAAGCCATACAGGTGCTTGCAGCATCTGTTAAAAAATTCAGAGTCGATGCACATTTTTCTCAAATGACCCGGGCAAGGTTTGAAAAATTTTTATATATTCAACCGGGCATAAAGCAAGTTAAGGCCTATAATGACATTGAGATCCTTGGCAATGGTGATGTCTCTGCAACTTTATTGACAAAAACCCGATCTAAAAAAACAGCCATCACCCGAATCAAAGAGCATGCAAGGATATGTTTTTCCCAGAAAAGTGATACAGATCAGGAATCGCCCTTTAATCCATCCCAACCATTGGAAGGGAGGCGCTTTAGTGTTCCTGCACACAGGATTTATCGGGATCTTGTTCCCTTTGGCCCGGCCTATCAAAACGTAAAGGAGATTCTTCATTTTTCTGAAAATGGTATTATTGTAAAAATCTGCGCCCCTGAACACAACTGCAAACAAATTTTACCAAAGTCTCTGGGATCCCCTTTTCCCCTTGATGCGGCGTTTCACGCAGCCTGTATCTGGGGACAGCGTTTTGAAAAGGTGGTTGCATTTCCCGTGGGATTTGAAAAACGGCAGATTTTTAACCCGACGAAGCCGGGAGAAACCTATATCAGCCATATTATCCCCATGCAAACAAAGGCGGGCGTGTTGATTTTTGATATTTGGATCAGTGATTCACATGGGCGCCTTTTTGAAACAGCATTCGGTGTTCAGATGAAAGACGCGAGCGGCGGAAGGTTAAAGCCCCCCAGGTGGATTATTGCCAATTCATAAGACAGCGTAAAATTATCTGCAGGTTCATGGTACAATGGTTTTGGACGCAAAGCCGGTTGAAGGGTTGATTCAAGGTCTATGAACCTGATGACGCTTCATTTTCCCAATTTTATTTAAAAGCAAATTCTTATGATACAGGTTGTTTTTTTGTTTATATTCGCATATATGGCCGGATCAATCAATTTTTCAATACTTGTTTCCAGCCTTCTGGGAAAAGAAGATCCGAGAAAAATATTCAGCAAGAACCCGGGGGTCACCAATGTCTATCGCCGGGCAGGACTTTTCCCGGCCACGATTGTGCTGACGCTTGATATGGCAAGAGCTGCAGGGGTTGCGCTGATATCGGGCTATCTGCTACCCATGGATTTTATTCCCTGGATCGGTCTGGGCCTCATTATGGGCAACCGTTTCCCGTGCTTCCATAACTTCAAAGGAGGTAAAGGGGTAGCGAACTATCTTGGTTTCACATC